>CAYSMR010000051.1:0-11024 GCA_964432195.1 uncultured Zetaproteobacteria bacterium
CCGACTTCGGCGGCGAGGTCGAGCGCGTACTGAACATGGTCGACGGCGTGCTGCTGCTGGTCGATGCGCGCGAAGGCCCGATGCCGCAGACCAAGTTCGTCACCTCCAAGGCGCTTTCGCTCGGTCTGAAGCCGATCGTCGTCGTCAACAAGATCGACCGCGAGGGCTCCGACCCGGACGCCGTCGTCGACCAGACCTTCGATCTGTTCGCCTCGCTTGGAGCTACCGACGAGCAGCTCGATTTCCCGGTCGTCTACGCCTCGGCCAAGAACGGCTACGGCATGCTCGATCTCAATGAGGAGTCCGACAACCTGATCTGCCTGTTCGATACGATTATCGAGCACGTCAAGGAGCCGGAGGGCGACGCCGATGCGCCGCTGCAGATGCTGGCCACGACGCTGGACTGGGACGACTATATCGGCCGCATCGTCATCGGCCGCATCGCCAACGGCACAATCCGGACCGGTCAGGATATCACAGTGATCCATGCCGATTCGTCCAAAGAGAATTTCAAGGTCACCCGCCTGCTCGGCTTCCACGGCCTGAACCGGATCGAAATCGAAGAGGCAGCGGCCGGCGATATCGTCGCGATTGCTGGCATCGAGCATATCAATATCGGCGAGACGATCGCCGAGAAGGAGAACCCGATCGCGCTGCCGGTGATCCATGTCGATGAGCCGACGCTGACGATGGAGCTGCATGTCAACAACTCGCCGCTGGCCGGCACCGAGGGCAAGTTCATCACGACGCGTCAGATCCGCGACCGCCTGATGCGCGAAATCCGCACCAATGTGGCCATGCGCGTCGAGGAGACCGACTCGGCCGATATCTACAAAGTATCCGGCCGCGGCGAACTGCATATCGGCATCCTGCTGGAGACAATGCGCCGCGAAGGCTTCGAGATGGCCGTTTCGCGTCCGTCGGTGATTGTGCGCGAGATCGACGGCGTCAAACAGGAGCCGTACGAGCATGTCACCGTCGATGTCGAGTCCGAATATCAGGGCGCGGTGATCGAGAAACTCGGCAAGCGCGGCGCCGAGATGCTGTCGATGGAGACCAATGCCGACGGCTGCACCCGCATCGAGTTCATGTGCCCGACGCGCGGCCTGATCGGCTATACCTCCGAGTTCCTGACCGACACGCGCGGCACCGGCATTATGCATCATGTCTTCCACGATTACGGGCCGTATATCGGCGCATTGCCCGGCCGCACCAACGGCGTGCTGATCTCGATGGAGAACGGCGAATCGGTCGCATTCGCGCTGTGGAAGCTGCAGGAGCGCGGCAAGATGTTCATCGGCGCCGGTGAGAAGGTTTACGAGGGCATGATTATCGGCATCAACAGCCGCGATTCGGACATGGTCGTCAATCCGATCAAGGAGAAGAAGCTGACCAACGTGCGCGCCTCCGGCAAGGATGACTCGATCGATCTGGTGCCGCCGCTGCAACTCAGCCTGGAGCGCGCGATCGAGTTCATCGCTGACGATGAACTGGTCGAAATCACGCCGAAATCGATCCGGCTGCGCAAACGCCAGCTCAAGGAGCACGAGCGCAAACGCGCGTCGCGTCCGGCGAAGTAACTAATAAAGGCTGCCTGCGGGCAGCCTTTTTACTTTCTCTCTTCGTTTTTCTATCTGCGCGATTTGCGCGCCTGTCTCATCCGCCGCTATTTCATCCACACCGGCGCACCCAGTTGGTGGATGCGGCCGGCAATCTGCTGCTGCAATACGAACAGATATTTGTAGATCACATCGCGCTGGACCGCATCGACATTCAGCTTCACGCCCAGCCGCAGCCCCGAATCGCTCTGCGCGGTCCAGCGGACATCGGCCTGTTTGACCTCCAGCGCCGCGCCGCCGAGTCGGCATGAGAGCGCCAGCCGGTCGCCGGGGTGAAGCGGCGGCGCATCATCTGGCTGTTTCCCGTCGATGCGGAGCCCTGCACCGGAACAGGAGAGGTCGATCAGTTCGGCATCCAGCCGCCGGTTGCCGACCCGCAACCGCGCCGTCACGCTGCCCTGATCCCCGCTGACAACCCCGACGCGCACCTCGCTGCGGCACTCCTGTCTGGCCGCCTCGAC
Source organism: uncultured Zetaproteobacteria bacterium (assembly GCA_964432195.1). Classification (GTDB taxonomy): domain Bacteria; phylum Pseudomonadota; class Zetaproteobacteria; order Mariprofundales; family Mariprofundaceae; genus Mariprofundus. The sequence continues at coordinate 2,081 of CAYSMR010000051.1, forward strand.
CGCTCGGATCGACAGTGCCAGCTGATTGCTTCGGCACTGGAACAGCGACACCAGCAGATTGAAACGGCGATCCGGGCTGGAGATCACTGCATCCTGGCCGCTGTCCGAGACCGCGAACACGCGTCCCAGCTCCGGCGTGGCCCGCACGCAGAGGTGACCGCCCGGCTCGTAGCTGATAAACGGCGCCTTGGCCGCAACCGGCACCTCGCGAAAATAGTTGTGCAACGGCACCTGCCCCTGCTCCAGCCAGGCCGCCCTGCATTCGGCCAGCACCCGCGATTTACGCTCCTGATCCAGCTGCTGCTGCCACTGTCTGTCGGCTGCCTTGACGACGGCCTCCTGCAGGCTGTTGAAGTGCGCTACGCAACTGGAGAAGCGGGCGATCTGCTGTTTCATCCGCTCTGGAGCGCTCTCTTCCATCAACCGCTGTACGCTGAGCCATTCACAGCGCAGCAACGCGCCTAGCACCCGGCCGACGGAGACATTCGACTGCAGCAGCGCAGCCGCCAGCTCATCCATTGAACAGTCGATCGCATCGCCGATGATGACCATCGCGACGCGCTGAAGCTGCTGCGCAGAAACGGTCGGCAGCTCCTTGCTCAGCAGCTGCGTCAACTCGCGCAGCTGCCGTTCGCTGCTCACGATTGTCCGCCCTGCAAATATGATCCTGGTTGCGTCATCATCATGTCACCTCGGTCCATGCATCGAGCATCGGAAAATAGAGCGCACAGCGGACCAGCAACTCCGGCTGCATGCGCATCAGCAACGATGCATAGCGCTGCAACTGCGCCGCATGCCTCTCCGACTCCTCAAGCAAGAATCGCTCCAGATCGCCCCCCTCATGCGCGCCGCTTTTGTAATCGATGATCCAGCGCACCGCCCTGCCCTGCTCATCCGGCGCGACAAAACTGCGATCAATCACATGATGACTGACTCGCTCGCCGCCCAGACTTAAGGCCCATTCGCTATGCGCATCCTGATGCCGGCCCGACAGGATCCAGCCTGCGCGACTGCTCTGCAGCACCCGCTCCAGACCTGCAACGCAGCGCGTATACGCCGAATCGAGAAGCGCACCGGAGAGCCCATCGGCTATCAGCAGCTGCCGCGCCTGTCGCAGCGCCCTGTCCGTCTGCGCATCACTCCAGGCTTCACGGCCGACATCGGCGATCTGTTGCAGCAACGCATGCATCGCATTGCCGACCGGCGCAGCCTCGGGCCCGGCCCAGAGATATTCGGGTTCGGCCGACAATGGCCGCTCATCCGCCCTGGCCGTATCCGGCCTGCCCGCATCCATCGCAGGCTGCGGCGTTGCAATGCGTAACAGCTGCGATACGGCTTCCGGCGGCGCGGCCGCTTCGCTGTCCACCTCAACAACCTCTGCGCCGAAACAGCCGTCGTCATGCTCCAGCAACAGCTGCAGCAGCGATCCGACCTCGGCCCGCCCCGATTTTTCCGAGACATGGCCAAACAGATGTAGCGCCGTTTCGGCCCGCGTGCAGGCAACATATAGCAACCGCTGCAGCTCATGATCGCTCTTGCTCTGCTCGACACTGCGCACCAGATCGTAGAGCGCATCGCGGCTGCGCGTCGCCGCCTTCACGGCAATCAGCGGCATCGCCCGACCTGCCACCGGCACTTCGCTGAAGGCGAGCAGCGGCGCATCGCTCCTGCCACCGCCGTAACCAAGCCCGGGCAGGATCACGCAATCCCACTGCAGCCCCTTGGCCCCGTGCATGGTCAGCAGCTCGACCCGACCCGCGGCCTCGGAGGTATCCGGCGCGGCATAGAGCTGCTGCAGGCGCTCGTCGAACAGCGCGAAATCGATGCGGCCGCCGTTCTGCAGCGATTCGATCAGCGCGAACACCGCATCGGCATTCAGCCGCGCCGTCGCATCGATCAGCGACGGCATCGCAAGCCGTTGCCAGGCCGACTCGATCAGCCGGCGCACCGCGACCCGGCCGCTAACATCGACGCACGGCGCCAGCGCCCAGCGCAGCGATTCGACCCGCCGCTGCCCGTCGGCGCTCAATCGCCGCACCCGCTCGCTGTTGATCAGCAGCCAGATCGGCTGCGTATCGCCGCCGATCAGCACATGCAGATCGCGGCTCTCCAGTCCGCAGCAGCGGGCACGCAGCAGGGCAGCCCAGCTGGCCCGGTCGGCCGGATGCAGCAGAGCGCGCAACAGCGCGCGCAGCAGGCGCACCTCCGGCCGCCGCTGCAGCGGCAGAATCTCGATCGCCCGGAACGCGATGCCGGCCGCGCTCAGGGCCGGCATGATCTCGTGCAGATGTTTGCGCGAGCGAGCCAGAATACCAATCCGCAGGGCCGGATCGGCAGCCAGCTCCGCCTCGACTAGGCGCGCAACGGCAGCCGCCTGCTGCAGCGGACCGGGCCCCTGTTGCAGATGCAGCGTCACGCGGCCGGCGTGCGCCAACGCAGGCCTGGCCGGGGCATGCGCGACCGCGCCGCAGATCACATCCTGATGGGCCGGAAAGATCGCCCTGAAGGCGCGGTTGACCCAATCGACGATCGCCGGCGCGGATCGAAAATTGCGCTCCAGCTGCAGCGCCTCGACCGGCGGCAGGTCGGCCTCGTTGGCCGCCGCATTCAGAAACAGGCCGACCTCAGCCTTGCGAAAACGGTAGATCGACTGCATCGGGTCGCCGACCATGAACAGCGTGCGGTGCGTGCCGTCGCCGGCCTGCCAGCCATCCGTTAACTTCCGTAGCAGGCGCATCTGCAACAGCGAGGTATCCTGAAACTCATCTACGAGAATATGGCGAATACGGTAATCGAGCTTCAGCAGCAGCTCGCCCGGCGCATGTTCATCCCTGCCCAGCGCCTGCATCGCGCGCAGCGCGATTTCGGTAAAGTCCGCCTCGCCGCGGCCGGCGAACAGCCGTCGCAGTTGCGCATTGGCCAGCACCAGCAGCAGAAACAGCGCTTCGAGCACCTGCCACTGGCCCGGATCGATCGCCGCTGTTTGCGGCAGCGCGCGCAGCGCATGCAGCGCATCGGCCAGCGGCCGGTCCGGCTCGAGCAGATCGAGCAGCGCCTGCATCTGCTGCTTCTGCGCCGCGAACGCCTTACCGGCCGGGAAACCGCTGTTTTTGTTCACCTGCCTGCGAAACTGCGCCTTATCCTTCAGCAGCAGGAAATCGGCCATGTACTGCCACAGTGGCAGCGCTTCAAGCCGGCAATCGGGCCAGCTGCGCATCGACTGCAGCGCTTGATCACCGAGCTGCTCACCGGCAAAGCGCATCAGCGCCGGCAGTTCGGCGCGCGCCATTTGCGGCATCAGCCCGGCGCACTCCTGCAGCCGCTGCTGCATGATCGCGGCCAGATTCGTTTCCAGAATCGCGCGCAGCCCGTCCATATCGCGGGCATGGCCGGCTACATACTCCAGCCACTGCTCCCGCTTCGCCAGCATCTCCGCCAGCAGCGCGATCGCAGCAACGGCATTGTGATCCTGATGCAGCAGCACGCGCGCCGCCGCATCCGGGTAGTCCCGCAGCGCCTCGTTCAGCGCCGCCTCCGCAGCCTGCCGATAGAGCGCCGCGACATGCTCGGACGGCGTCGGCATCTCGCCGAGTCCGGAGAGCAGCGGCAACTGCCGGGCCAGCGCAAACGTGAAGCTGTCCAGCGTCATAATCCGCAGCCGCCCCGGATGCGCTTCCAGATGCCAGCCCCGCTGCTCGGAGCGCGCTGTGGCACGGCAGGCCAGCTGCCAGGTCTCCATGCGGTGGCTCTCCGCTGCGGCCGGTTTCGGGCTCTGCAGTGCGCCGAGCACGCGCCGGCGCATTTCGGCGGCCGCCTTGCGCGTGAAGGTAAGTGCCAGGATCTCTTCCGGCTCGTCAACCACGGCCAGCAGCGCCAGAATGCGCTGGGTCAGCAGTTCGGTTTTACCGGAACCGGCCGGCGCCTGCACCAGACAGGAGCGCCCCGGATCGCGGGCCCTGATGCGCACTTCCGCGCTCATGCGTCTTCCTCCCCTGCGCGCGCAAAGCCGATTTCATCGATCCGGCAGAGCGCCTCCAGCCCGCAGTAGTTGCAGGCTGCGCTGTTGCGCGGCGCCACATCGCAGCGACCGTCAACGAACTCGGCAGCCAGCGCGTTGATGCGCGCGCGCCAGTCGGCCAGCAGCTGCTGCCAGTCATCGGGCAGGCCGCGCCGGCCGTCGCAGGCGGCAATGCCGTCAATGTCGAGCGCTTCCGCGCTCAGCCCCTCAAAGCCGAGTTCGCCGGCGCGCAGCCGGCCGAACGCGACGGCATCGCGCGCGCCCAGTCCGGCCGCAACGGCATACTGCGGCAGCTGCGGCTCCTCGATGCGTTCGCCCAGCCATTTGGCGCGGGACTGGCCCGCGCCGGTCTTGTAATCGATCAGGATGCGGCGACCGGCGCTGTCCAAATCGATGCGGTCGAGCTTGATATGCACATCGAAACTGCGCGCCCCCTGCTCGGGCAGCCGCAGCGTGCACGCCTGCTCGATATCGATCACCGTGAACGGAGGCCGTTTGCGCTCCAGATGCAGCCACTGCGCGAGCAGTTCCTGTATCCGTTGGCGCTCGATCTCACGCTCCCTGTCGCCGATATACATGCGGCTGTTTTCCATTGCATATTCAGTTGATAGGGATACAAACTCATGCAATTCATCATCCGACATGGCGATCAGCCGCGCCTGTGATCCCAGTTCGCGCCAGATCCGCTCCAGCGCCAGATGAATCAGCGAGCCCTTGCTGCCGGCATCCAGCCCCGGCGCAGTCTCCTCCAGCCCGGCAATGCCGAGCCGGTGGCCGGCAAAGGCGCGAAACGGACAGGCCGACTGGTTGCGCAGAATCGCCGTGCCGCCGCGCACCGACTCATCCGCGTCCAGCGGCACGGCAGCATCCTCGAACGGCTCCAGCGCCGGCTGAATCCACGCCTGCCCGTCAATATCCGCTTCAGGAGCCGATGGCTCCAGCCCGGCGGTAAATGACGACGGCGACGTCGGCTGACCGTCCCGCAGCGCCGCATAACTGATCTCGATATGCGGCGCCGACTGCAGCAGCGCCTGCCAGCAAGATTCCGCAGCCGCATAGGCGAGCGCGCCGCTGCTCATCGGCAGGGCATGTTTCTTCTGCACGCTGGCCGGCAACATCGGATGCGGCCGGGCCGGCAGCGGCAGCGCCGCATCATCCATGCCGACGGCACAGACCGCATCGAACTGCAGCCCGTTGATGCTGTTCAGCGGCAGCAGCGAAACATTGGCGCAGGCGGCGGCCTCCGGCAGCCGGGTCTCGCTGCAGGCCGAACGCAGCAGCGAGAGCATCTCGCTCCACGCAATCACGCCGCCCAGCGCATCGACCGATACCAGCGAAATCAGCAGATCGCGGAATGCATTCAGCTGCCGGATCTCACTGCCGCTGCGCCCGGCGTGCCGGCCGCTGTCGATAAAGCCGCTCTTGCTGAGCAGCTCATGCACCTCTTTGACCCAGGCTGCGGCCGGCCGCCTGCGCGTCTGCCAGCCGGCCAACGCCTCGATCACGGCGACAAATCTCGGCAGCTGTTGCATCCCGGCGCTACGCAGCAGACTGCGATAACTGATACGGTGGCGATTCTGACGCCGCAGCTGCGCCTCCAGCGCCGCGCGCTGCATGCGTTCCTGTCGATAGCCGTCCAGCCACGGCGACAGCAGCAGCGCGGAGATATCATCGAACGAAAGCGTAAATTCACCGGCGATGCTCAGCAGCTGCAGCAGCGCTCGGATCATCGGCAGCTCGCTCAACCGCTCCCCCTGCATGACTACCGGCTGCATCCCGGCCGACGGATCCAGACAGCCATCGGGCATCAGCGCCCGTCCCAGAGCGCGTTTCAGCGCAGCGCTATCGACCGTATCGCTGATCGCAATTGCAACGCGCGCCTGCGGCTGCTCGGCTAGCAGCGCGCCGACGCGGGCTGCGACATGTCGATATTCGCTTTCGCTGTCGCTGCAGCGGCAGAGCATCGGCGGCCGGCCGGCATGCGCCGGCGCATCGATTAAGCCCAGCGTAACGCCGCCCGCCTGCAGAGCCGCAAACCACTGCTGCTGCATCGGGGTAAACGATTCGAAGCCGGCCAGCAAAATGCGCTCCGGCAGCATCCCGAGAGTCGAAAGCGCCGGCAGCGCGGCAAGCAGTTCACCCGGCAGTCGGGCCGCCAGTATGCGCCCGGCGAATCGCGGCTCGGCCAGCCGGCGTTCGGTCGCGCCGATCCATGTCGCCAGCACCTCGGCCTCGTTGCCGCCGCCGTAGAGCTCGGCCGTATCGATCTGGTAATCCTGCATCAGCGCATAGGCGTCGGCGGCGTGACGGGCCAAACCGCGCAATGACGATTGCGCTTGCTCCTGATCAGAAGCCGGATGGTCGCCGATCACCTGCTCCCACAGGCGCTGCTCCTGCAAACGGTTCAGCGGCACGACCATCTCCGGCAGTGCGCGCGCCAGCGTGGTCAGCCACGGCGACCATCCGGAGACCGCTGGCGTATCGCAGACCGCTCCGCTGGCGCGCATCACCAGCCGCCGTTTCCAGTCCGCCGCCTGCGCCGATGTATCGGTCAGCAGCAACGCGCCGTCGCGCAGCAGTCCGGCCACCGCATCGGCCGGAACCCGCTGCAGTTCGATCGGTCCTGAACTCACTCTTCGGGGATGGCCGGCTGCCAGTGACCCGGCACCAGTCTGCCCGCGGCATCAATATGGGCCGGCACATAGTGGCGCACCTCGCCCTGATCCGAATGCTCCTGCAGATAGAGAAACATGGTCACGGCGCTGGCCAGACTGATCGCGACAACCAGCGCATAGAACCAGTTCGGCGCGCGCTTACGCTCGTCCACCGGCTTGATATCGATAACCTCCGGTTGCTGCTCGCGACGCTGCGCACGCAAACGCCACAGCAGCAACAGATTGCGCAGCATGAACATCAGCAGCGCCGGTCCAAAAAAGAAAAACAGGGAGACAAACAGGCTGCGGATCATGATTCGGCCAGCTCCCGCATGCGGCGGGCATAGGCCGCGACATCGGGCTCGCCGCCGGCCCGCTGGGCGTAATAGACCGTTTCGGCCAGCACCTCGAGGATTTTGTGCAGCGCATCATGGCGCGGCATCTGTTTGACCGTGATCAGGTGATCGAGCGCGCGCGCCATTTCGGGCGGGTGCTTGGTTGCCGCCTGCTCCTCCAGCGCCAGATGCAGCGACAGATGCAGATAGGGATTCATGCCGTCATCGACCTCGAAATCGCGATCGAGAAACGCCTCCATATCATCGAAATAGTGGTGGTATTCCGGATGCATCCGGATCACGCGCGCAATCCGCACCTCCAGCGCATTGAGCGGCAGATCCGCCTGCGCCTTGTGCCAAGCATCCCAGAATACCTGCCGGTGCGCGCGTAGTTGTTCCCTGCTGGGTCCGTTTGTTTCAGCCATGATTCACTCCAATATCGTGCAGCGAAACTGTAACAGGATCGGCGGCCGTTGCATAAAGCGTTACTCAATCACCGCCGCTATCCCGTCAGGGCTTGCAACAATTTCCGGCCTGGACCGGCGGGCACGGCACATCGCCATAGGAGCAGAACACGCAGCAGTCGCCGGGCTTCGGCCTGAGCTGCGCCTGGCACTGCTCGCATGCATAAAACCACTGGCAGGCGTCGGTCGGCATGATCTCCGTTTTTCGGTGGCCGCATTCAGGGCAGGTGATCGTCGATTCACTCTGCATCCTGTTGCTCCATGCTCCGGAAATCGGCCAGACAACAGCGACCGGCCGGGCTTCTGACCTCGCAGGCACACTGCCCCGCCCGGGTCTCTTTCACGACAAATGCCTTCAGGGCCGCCGCTGAACCATCAGCCAGCGCGGCGCGATAGGCGGCCTCGGAAATATCGAAACAGTAGCAGAGCATCGCCGGCTGACCTGCCCGGAACACCCGTAGCGCTGTTTTCGGAATCACCGCTGTCGCCGAGACATAGCCGGCATCGCATTCACGGTTCGCACAAAAGGCATAGCCGCCTTCAGCGACAGCCAGATTCACCGGAAAGCGAAGCTGATGCAGCATTGTCTGCCTGCTCACGGCAAACAGGCCCGGCCGCATGCCGGACATGTGTTCCGCCCTCTGCTTGCAGTCGATTCACCACAGCCACAGCCCATACTCAACCTGCCTGCCGGTCCGAATCGCTGCAGTTTCCCTTACCCGTTTTCAGGAATGCATATGCCGTCAAGACAACGAAGAACAGTAGCGCCGGCAGCAACACCGCATCCAGATACCCTGCCCAACCGGCCAGCCCAACCGCCCCGAGCAAAAGCACCAGCAGTGGCGTAAAACAGCACAGGGCCGCAATGACCGCGCCGATTATGCCGGTTTTGAGTAACGTGGAGCTGTTCACGGCAGCTTCTCCTCTAGCGATTTCAGAATCGGGCACGGATCGGCATCGGATATCTGCTCGCACTGCTCCGCCAGCATCAGCAGGGCATCTTGCATACGGGAGAATTTGCCGATTCGCGTATGAATATCGGCGGCTTTAGCCTCGGCCAGCGCCCGCACTTCGGCGCAGCTGCGTTCACCCGAGCGCAGGGCCAGCAACTGGCCGATCTCTTCCAGAGTAAATCCCAGCTCCTTGGCCTGCACGATAAAGCGCAGACGCGAAGCATCCTCTGACACATACTGCCGGTAACCCGACGGCGTACGCCGGACCAACGGCATCAGTCCACGCTGCTCATAATACCGGATCGTATCAATCGACACGCCGCTCTGCTTCGATAGCTCGCCTATTTTCATCTGCGCATGATAAAGCATGGAGTATGCTCCAGAGTCAAGCAATGATTGAATTCTGGCCCCTTCATCGCCACCATGGCGCCATGCCTGCCGCACCCTCATCACCACCTCAAGCCGATGCCGCAATGGCTTCGGTTACCTTTTTCAAGGCGCTGGCCGACCCGATCCGGCT
>CAYSMR010000052.1:0-10962 GCA_964432195.1 uncultured Zetaproteobacteria bacterium
CCTTGTCCGGCCGAATGCTGATCTGCAGCGCCTGCCAGGCGGCTGGCAGTTCAAAGTGCGCCTTGACCGGCACCGCGCGCTTGACCAAACGATCCACCTGCAGCTCGAAGCGATCAGGCTGCACCTTCTCGATATGCAGGCCGACCGGCAGCGCCAGCGCCGTTAGCTGCGGCGCGCGTTCGACCACGCCCGGCGTCGAAAGATCGGAGGCATCGACCGGCATGATCAGATCCTGCTGACGCAGATCCTTCAACCGCGACTGCAGGCCGTTGATCGTGACCCGCACGTGATCGGGCAGATCGTTGACCAGCACCATGTCGGCCGGCAGTCCCTGCACCTGCAGCGGCACATCGATGCTGACAGAGCCCTCGCCCTGCCCATGCACCTGCAGCCACAGCGCAATCGCAATGACAACGGCCCAGAACTGCAGGCTGTAGCGGCGGAATAGGTCGATGGAGGGCTTCATGGATTCTTCGCCGTCGCAAAGCCATTTTTCGGCGCGCTGAACGCGGCCAGATGCTGGGCCAGCTGCGCATGCAACTCGCGGCTGTTCAGCGACGCCCCCATCTGACCGCCCTCGACCAGATGCACTTCGCCGGTCTCCTCGGAGACGACAACAACCAGCGCATCGGTCTCCTCGGTCACGCCGACTGCGGCGCGGTGGCGGGTGCCGTAATTGCCCGGCACTGCTGTAGCCTGAGCCAGCGGCAGCAGCACGCGCGCCGCCACGATGCGGCCGCCCTGCCGATCCGGATCGACGACAACCGCGCCGTCATGCATCGGCGCGTCGGTGCAGAACAGCGTCTGGATCAGATCCGGCCGCAGCGGCGCATCGAGCTCGACCCCGGAATCGAACAGGTGGCGTAGGCCGGTATCGCGCTCGATAACAATCAGGCCACCCCAGCCGCGATGCACCAGCGCGAAAGCCGATTCGACCATCGCCTCATACATCGCCTCGCCCGGCTCATTGCCGGCGGCCAGCGGATTGATCGCCACGCGCATCAATGCGCGCCGGATTTCCTGCTGAAACAGCACGACCAGAATCACCATGAATGCAGAAAAGAAATGGCCGAACATCCACTCGACCGTGAACAGGCCGAAGACGCGCGCCAGCTGATAGGTCACCACGACGACCGCAACGCCGATCAGCATCTGCACAGCGCGCGTGCCACGAATCAGGCGCAGAAAGAAATAGACCACGATGGCTACGACTGTGATGTCCACGACATCGGTAATGCCAAACTGCCAACTGCCCATCAGCGTGATATTCCCCGGTAGAAGTGATTAGTCATGCGTTCATCGCACCATGCGCATCCGGCGCGAAGTCAGGATAGTTGAATTGCGCCGTCTTGCAAGGAAAAAGGGGCCGCGCTCAGCGCCGAGGCGACGCGCACGGCGCGCCGCTGCAGGGCCACATCGTGCACGCGCAGCATATCCGCACCACAGGCGATGCCGATCGCGCCGGCCACGGCCGTCTCCAGCTCGCGCTCGCCAACCGCCGCGCCGGTCAGCTGACCGAGAAAGGATTTGCGCGATACGCCGAGCAGCAGCGGCATGCCGAAGCGGGCCTTGAATCGGCCGATTGCCGCAATCAGCGCCAGATTATCCTGCAGCCGCTTGCCGAAACCGATGCCCGGATCGAGCAGAATCGACGATGCGGCAATGCCGGCCTGCAGGCATGCCTCGATCTGCTGTTCGAAAAACCGCTCGACAGCCTGCACGACATCATCATAGCCCGGTTGCTGCTGCATTGTCTCCGGCTTGCCCTGCATATGCATCAGACAGACATCGGCACCGCTGTCGGCGGCGACGGCCAGTGCTTCCGGATCGTGCCTGAGCGCACTGACGTCATTGATCAGCACAGCTCCGGCAGCAACAGCCTGACGCATAACCCCGGCCTTCATCGTATCGATCGACACCATGCAGCCGCGCGTGACCAGCTCGCGGATCACCGGAATCACACGCGCCAGTTCGACATCCTCCGCCACCGGCGCAGCACCCGGCCGGGTCGATTCGCCGCCGACATCGATCAGCGCCGCGCCCTGTTCGCGCATCGCGACGCCATGCGCCACGGCCGCCCCGATATCGACATAGGCGCCGCCGTCCGAAAATGAATCGGGGGTGCAATTGAGCACCCCCATGATCCATGCATCGCCTGCACCGTCAGCCGCAGACGGGCGCAGCCAGCGCGACCGCATCAGCCGGCCTTGGCCTCGTCGCCGGCCGGTTTCTCAGCCGTATCGTCGCTGCCAACATCCACTTTCGCCTGCGGCTCCTCCGGCGGCGTCTTGCCCGACTCGGGCGGCTTTTCGTAATCCTTGATCAGCAGCGGCTCCTTGCCGGCCATGACCCGATCGATATCGGTCGTCTCCAGCGTCTCATACTTGATCAGCGCCTTGGCCAGCAGATGCAGCTGATCCATGTGCTCGACCAGAATCTGTTTGGCGCGATCGTAGTTCTCCTCGATCAGCTTGCGCACGACGCTGTCGATCTTGCGCGCAGTCTCTTCCGAGATATTAGTCTGACGCGTGATTTCACGCCCCAGAAACGGCTCGTGCTCGCGCTCGCCGTAGACCATCGGCCCCATCTCATCGGACATGCCCCACTGAGTCACCATATTGCGCGCCAGCTGGGTTGCGCGTTCGAAATCATTCGATGCGCCAGTCGTCATCTGGCCGAGCACCAACTCTTCACCGAGGCGGCCGCCCATCATGATCGCGATCTGATCACGCAGATACTCCTTGTCATGGTTGAAGCGATCCTCTTCCGGCAGCTGCATCGTGATACCGAGCGCCTGACCGCGCGGAATAATGCTCACCTTGTGCACCGGATCGGCGGTCTTCAGATGCTTGGCAACCAGCGTATGACCGGCTTCGTGGTAGGCCGTCGTCTCTTTCTGGGCGTCGGAGATAATCATCGAGCGGCGCTCGGTGCCCATCATCACCTTGTCCTTGGCTGTCTCGAAATCGGCCCGGGTCACCTTATCGCGATCGAAACGGGCCGCATTCAGCGCCGCCTCATTGACCAGATTGGCCAGGTCGGCGCCGGAGAAGCCCGGCGTGCCGCGCGCCAGCACCTTGGCATCGACATCGGCAGCCAGCGGCACCTTGCGCATATGCACCTTCAGGATCTGTTCGCGACCGAGCAGGTCCGGAAGCGGCACGACGACCTGACGATCGAAGCGGCCCGGCCGCAGCAGGGCCGGATCGAGCACATCCGGACGGTTCGTCGCGGCAACCAGAATCACGCCCTCGTTGGACTCGAAGCCGTCCATCTCGACCAGCATCTGGTTCAGCGTCTGTTCGCGCTCGTCGTTGCCGCCGCCGATGCCGGCGCCGCGATGGCGCCCCATCGCATCGATCTCGTCGACAAAGATAATGCACGGCGCATGCTTCTTGGCCTGCTCGAACATGTCGCGCACGCGCGATGCGCCGACGCCGACAAACATCTCGACGAAATCGGAGCCGGAGATCGAGAAGAACGGCACTTCGGCCTCGCCGGCGATGGCGCGGGCCAGCAGCGTCTTGCCCGTGCCCGGAGGGCCGACCAGCAGCATACCCTTGGGAATCTTGCCGCCGAGGCGGGTGAATTTGGACGGATCGCGCAGGAACTCGATCACCTCAGTGACCTCCTGCTTGGCCTCGTCGCAGCCGGCCACATCCTCAAACGTCACCCGGGCATGATCCTGATTGAGCAGCTTGGCCTTGCTCTTGCCGAAGCCCATCGCGCCGCCCTTGCCGCCGCCCTGCATCTGGCGCATAAAGAAGACCCAGACCGCAATCAGTAGCAGCATCGGGAACCAGGAGATCAACACCGACAGGAAAAACGGCACCTCCTCCTTCTCCTTCACATTAACGACAACATGCTGATCGAGCAGCCGCTGCGAAAGCGTCGCATCGTTCATCGGCACCGTAACATGGAAGTTTTTCAGCTCGCCGGACGCATCTCGATACTGGCCCACCAGCTGGTTACCCTGGATCGTCGCCGTTTCGACCATGCCCTGATCCACTTTTTCGACAAAGGTGGAGTAGGCCATCTTGTCGGCCTGCGGCATCGGCGCCGAAAACATATTGAACAGGCTCATCATCGTCAGCCCGATCACCACCCACAGCAGTACATTCTTACCCATAAAACATCATCCTTTTCCTAATAAAACTCGCTCCAAACGAGAGCGAACCACTCCTGCGGGCTGCCCCTGTCTGACACGCTGATTCAATTCCGGTCGGCCCGGGGCAACACAGCCGGCCCCAATCCCGACCCGACACAGCCACCCGACCGGATCGGACAAGATTGCGGCGACGGCATGAATATTCGATTAAAATATATCCATCCGCGCAGGGTGTGTTTTTGCGCCGCGCCGACGTTTCATCCGACCGCCATATCGCCTTCGGCCCGATAAACTGCCGTTGCCGTCTGCATATGCAAGCGCAGATAGAGCTGCGCGCCCCGCCGCTCGATACGGCAGCGCGACAAATCCAGACCGCCGTGACCGCTTTTTTCCGTCCATGCCTCGACCAGCAGGATATGCCTGCGCCCCGGCGTTGCGCCATCGCCGAGCAACAACGCCATGCATCGCTGTAGCGCGCGCGCGCGCACCGCCGGCGCGCAATCCCGCCACAGCGACCATGGCATGCGCAGCTCGCGCTCGGCTACCGTCACATGCGCCAGCAGCGCATCGACTGCCGCATCGAGCAGTCCTGCAATGCGCCCGGCCTGACCCCGCCAGCGCAGAAACAGCGTCTCCGGCTGATAACCGGCCGCCGCGATCGCCGGAAACAGGCGATGGCGAATCCGGTTGCGCCAGATACTCATATCGCGATTGCTCGGATCCTCCAACCATGCAATACCGGCAGCCGCCAACGCCGCGCGCAACTCTCGAGCCGACACATGCAGCAGCGGGCGCACAATACGCAGCCCGTCCATGATGCGTTCGCGGCGCATGCCGCAGCAACCGCCCGGCCCGGCGCCCTGCAGCAGACGCATGCAGACCGTTTCCGCCTGATCATTGCGATGGTGGGCCAGACAGAGCGTATCGATACCGGCCTCCTCGCTCCAGCTCCGGAACTGAGCCAGCCGCCCAGCCCTGGCCGCGGCTTCGCGGTTGCGCCCGGCTGCAACCAGCCGTTGCGAACGAAATGGAACCCCCCACTGGCGCGCGATATCGCCCAGCACTGCCGCCTCGTCGGCCGAGCCATCGCGCCAGCCGTGATCAACATGCCACGCCTCCGGTTGATGCCCTGCCGCCCGCAGCGCCAGCAGCAGCGCCGTCGAGTCCGCGCCGCCGGACCAGCCGACCGCGACCCGGCGCGGCAGCCACGGCATATCGTCCGCCTCCAGCCACGACGCAAACAGCCCGCCCTGATCCTGTGACAATGGCGTCACAGCCAGCGCATCAATCCCTGTTCACTGATTCGGCGCGCCGCCGGCGTGTCGGCATCGAGCAGTTCGAACATATCGATATCGCTGCCGGCCAGATTGGGCTTGCCTGCTTTGATCAGCAACCACGGCGTTTCATCATCGTGGCCGAAGCGCTGGATCACCAACAGGTCCAGACCGCCCGGCGGCAACCGGTAGCCATCGAGCACGCCCTGCAGCTCGCTGCGCGTCGGCCGCAGACTGCTGATCGATGCCCGCTCGGCCAGCACCGAGGTCAACTCGGCCAGCGCCGATGCCGTCAGCGCAAAACCGCTGTTGTGCAGCATCTGCACGGTCCGCCCCTGCGCCGTTTTGACCGCCTCGACATTGACCCCACCCAGCGACTGCAGCCCCAGTTTCGCATGCCGCGCCCGCATCAGTCGCTCGACATTATAATCACGACAGACGCCGGCCTCGACCTGCGGCACGGCCAGCGAGAAGGCGATACGCTGACGCCCCAGCGTCGCATCGTTGATTTCGGCCATCGTCCATTCGCCGCTCATATCCAGGCAGAGCGACAGCGGCGGCATCGCCACCGCATCAGCACCCTCCTGCTCACTACCGGCAGCGGCCAGCGCATCCATCCACCACTGCCGCAGCCTGCGCCGCAGATCGATGCCGGCCTCGACCAGCGCCGCCACCGGGCCGCGCAGCATCGCGCCGGAAGCCGCGCAGTGATCCAGAAACAGCTGTTCACGGCCGCTCAGCAGCGACAACACGCCAGGCAGAAATGTATCGCGCATAAAATCGCCGGCATGCTCGCCGTGCAGCGTATGCAGCCGGGCCAGATACTCCGCCCACTCGACATTCAGACAGCCCTGCCTCTGCGACAGAGCCCGACCGCTATGCAGCGCGCGGGTAACATCGGGCTGGATCAACACCAGCTCGCCATCGCGCCACGCCTGCTCCAGCCAGGCATCGCCGCTGCTGTCGCCGCCGCGTGCTGCGACCCGCAGGCCGCCGCCGCGCAGCCCCGCAGCCGAAATGCCGGCCATACCCGCGGCGGAACGGGGCGGCTCCGCAGCCTTGCGCTGGGCCGCCTTATCTAGCCACGATGCTTCCGCACGGCGCCTGGCCACCTCGACCTTGATATCCTCATCGAATACGCGAAACGCCATCAGCGTGATATTGTCCTGCAGCCACGGCTTACCAGCCGCCTTCAGCGCCCGCCCGCCCGCCATGCTGGCCAGCAGCCAGCAGGCCACCGGCGCCTCGCTGTTGGCCTGCAGATTGGCCAGCGCCGCTTCATCGGGCCGGACCTGACCGGCCAGCAGCTGATCCAGCCGCTTGGCATCGAGCACATAACGCATCCAGCCGCCGAAACCGCTCTCGGTCGCCAGTTTCCACAGCGACAGGCGCACCCAAGTGCGCCGCTGCAGATGCGCACCGAGCTTGTCGCGGGCCAGCAGCTGCAGCATACCGCCCTCGTTGTGCATGCCGACCTTGGCGCGCAGTTGACGCATGCGCGGCACAATCTCCGGCTCCAGCCCGTAGGCGCGGATAATGCGGCTGTCATCGGCCAGCAGCGACACGTCGGGCTGATACTGCAGGAAGGCCATCGGCGTGGCTGGCAGCATCATCGATTCATAGGAGGCGATGCGGGTCACCTCGACCACGCCCTCCAGATAGTGTTTGAGAAAGCGCTGCAGCGCCCAGACATAGAGCCCGCCGATCACGCAGAGCAGCACATGACTGGTCTGATCGGCGCACTCATCGGAGAGTGCCGCGATCGCCTGCCGGATCAGCTTCAACAGCAGCACATTCACCGCCGGCACCCACGGCGCGGCATCGGCCCGATCCTGCTGCCAGCCTTGCTGCCACAGTTTTTCGCAGACATTCAGCAGCGCCGTCGCCCCCTTCGGGTCGGCGCACCAGTGGTGCAGCAGATCGCGCGAGATATGCGGATACTGTTTGCGCAGATAGGCGACCATGCGGCGCACCTTCTCATCCATCTGCGGCAGCGTGTGAGCCGACACCTTCTCGCCGCGCACGACATAACGGATCGCATAATCCTGCAGCCTGCGCAGCGAACCGGCGACCGCCTGCTCAACGGCCGGATGCACGGCATAGGGAATATATTCGCGCGCGTCCTCACCCGGCACACGGATCGGCAGCCGCCGCACATCGACGACGCAGCGATCGGACGGCTGCTCCTGACGGTTCAGAATCGGCCGGTACCAGCTCCAGCGAAATGAAAAATAGTCCGGTGAAATCATAAGTCTGGCAGTGTTCCCATATCGGGACGGTTAATCAAGTTCCGTGCCACCCCCGCGTACGATCAGGCAGATCGCTTGCCAGGATGGCAATAAATCAGTATCTCCCTAGCATGCCGCCCCATGCGCCACAGATTTATCCGATTCATACTGCCATTCATCATCATGCTGCCGATGCCGGCCGCTGCCTCCGGCATCGCGGTGACGCTGCCGCCGCTGGCCGGACTGGTGCTGATGCTCGATGAGCAGGCCGAGATCAGCTGCCTGCTGCCGGCCGGCGCCGATCCGCACCATTTCCAGCTGACGCCGCGCAAGATCGAACAGCTGCAACAGCAACAGCTGCTGATCCGCAGCCCCTACGATGATGGCGGCTGGCCGCTGCCGCCGCACCATGCCCATACGCTGCCGCTCTGGCCCGATCACGATCACGGCTGGCTCAACCCGGCCGACGTGCGCAGCGCGCTGCCGCGTATTGCCGAGGCGCTGATCGCGCTGCGCCCGCAGCGCAGCGCCCGCATCGAGCGCACGCTGCAGCAGGCGTTGCAACAGGTCGATGCCATCGAGCAGCAGTGGCGGCAGGCGCTGGAGCCGCTGCGCAGCGGCGGCGTGATTATGCAGCATCCGGCTTGGCGACGCCTGATGCGCGCGGCCGACGTTCCAGTGCGCGAAGTGCTCGAATCGACCCGTCACGGCCATGAACACGGGCCGCATAAGCTGGAGCACGCCCTCTCCGCGCTCAAACAGCACCCCGATGCCTGGCTTATCGCCGATGCGGCCCATAGCAACAAGGCGCTGAACTGGCTGGCGCGCCATGCCCCCCGTCCGCCGCACCGGGTCACCCTCAACACGCTGGGGCAGTGCGGCCTCCCATGGCCGGCCCTGATGCGGCTGAACATTGCGCGCATCCGGCAAGCGCAGCAGCCATGAGCACGCCGGTCGTCCAGATCAGCCACCTGAGCTTCGGGCCGTCGCAGCGCCCGATCCTCGACGGCGTCAACCTGACACTGGAAGCCGGCCACTTCCTCGGCATTGTCGGCCCCAACGGTGCCGGCAAGAGCACGCTGCTGAATATCGTCGCCGGACTGACCCAGCCCGATGGCGGCCATATCGATCTGTTCGGCCGCTGCCTGACCCGCTTCAGCCGCCATACGCTGCTCAGACAGATCGGTTTTCTGCATCAGCTGCACGATCATGCGCCGAGGCTGCCGATGCGGGTGCGCGATGTCGTCGCGATGGGCCTGAGCGACTATGCCGTGCCGTGGCGGCACAATCAACAGCGTGCCGCCATCGAAGCCGCGTTGCAGTTGGTCGATATGGAGCAACTGGCCGATGCCGACTTCCGCCACCTCTCCGGCGGCCAGCGTCAGCGCGCCCGGCTGGCGCGGGCGCTGGTGCGCAAGCCGCGCCTGCTGCTGCTTGATGAGCCGTCGGCGGCGCTCGACAGCGTGCGTCAGGAGAAACTGTTCCAACTGCTGCGCCGTCTATGCGACGAGACCGGCATGAGCGTGATCATGGTCGAACACGATATCGCCGCGATCAGTTCGCATGTCGATTCCGTCGCCTGCCTGAACCGGCAAATCCATCACCATGCGATGAAGGGCGAGGATATTCCGGCCGATGTCTGGCGCGCCATGTACGGCGACCATATCCATATCATGGCGCACGATGCGCACTGCATCGGTTGTGCGCCCGGCGAGCAGCATCCGTCTCACGATCATGCCCGGAGCGGCCGCCATGAGTGAGATGATCCACGCCTTTCTCTCCAGCCCGGTGATGGGCGAAGCGCTGGCACCGGCGCTGCTGATCGCCTTTCTGACCGCATCGATGTCGGTCATGGTCATGGCCCACCGCCTCTCGTTCCTGACGGTCGGCGTTTCGCATGCGTCGCTGGCCGGCCTCGGCCTGGCCGTCACGTTGTCGCTGCCGCTGCTGCCCACGGCGACGCTGTTCGCGGTACTGATCGCGCTGCTGCTGGCGCTGATGCCGCGCAGCAAGGGGATCTCCGAGGATGCCGGCACCGGCATGCTGTTCGCCGGCAGCATGGCGCTGGGCGTGCTGCTGATCTCGACCGCCGACAGCGCCGAGGTGGATCTGTTCGGACTGCTGTTCGGCAACATCCTGACCATGTCGCCGGCCGACCTGAACTGGCTCTGGCTGATGTCGGCGCTGATTCCGCTGCTCTTTTTCCTGGCCGCGCGCGCCTGGTGGAGCATTGCCTTCGACGCGGTCACGGCCGAGGCCTCCGGCCTGCCGGTGCCGGCCCTCAGGCTGCTGCTCTACGGCCTGGTCGGACTGACCGTTATCCTCTGCGTCAAGCTGGCCGGCATTGTCCTGACCGCCGGCCTGATGGTGCTGCCGGCCGCCTGCGCCTGGTTCTGGGGCCGTTCGCTGTTCAGCCTGTGGCTACTGTCGGTGCTCTTTTCGCTGACCGGCACGCTGGCCGGACTGTTCTGGTCCTACAGCTACGAGTGGCCTTCCGGCGCTACCGTTGTGCTGGCACTATGCGCGCTGTTTATCATCAGCTGGACGCTGAACTGGGGGAGATCATGGGTAAACGGCTACAGGGGGTAAAAGCGGGCGTACTGATCCGCATACTGGCCAGCGCCTATGATGCGCTAATTCTGTTCGGGCTCTGCTTCCTCGCATTCATCCCGCTGACCGCGGCCGAGCAGCAGTTCGGCGCAGCACCCCACTGGCTCAAGGGCGGCCTGCTGCTGGCCATCGCCTACGCCTATTTTGTCGGCTTCTGGGTCAAGGGCGGCGCGACGACCGGCATGCGACCTTGGAAACTGATGGTCGTCATGAGCAGCAGCGGCGACTTGCCGACGCTGACCGCCGCATCGATCCGCTTCGCCGTGCTGATGCTGACCTGGCTGGCGCTGGGCATGACGCTCTGGTACCTGATCACGCGCGATACCGGCCACTTCCTCTTTTTTGTCGCAGCCTCCATCCCGGCGATGAGCATGCTGGTAATGCTGCTCAGCCGCGACGGCGCGCCGCTGCACGACCTGATCGCCGCCACCGATGTCTACAAGGTTTCGACCGACTAGGGCACCTCAATCAGGAGAAAGAATAAGTCTTACCATAGAGAATCTTGCTAAAGGAATTTTGATCGGAAAATGCTCGGATTGGCTTGGTCGGCAAAAAGCCCTAAGTCATGATGTTCTTCAGTATGTGAGAGAGCGCGGGATTACCTTGGGTGCAAAACAAAACAAGAGCAGTTGCTTTCTCAGATGAAGCCCATGATTGAATGGCATGGTCGTTATCCAATCCCAAAGAAACTAGGGCCTGTTAACATTATTTGATGAATTCGATAATCAAAGCGAAGTAGATA
>CAYSMR010000053.1:0-10889 GCA_964432195.1 uncultured Zetaproteobacteria bacterium
GAATGTGGACGGATTGGCCGGATCGAATACAGTCCCGGCCGGCAACAATGTCGCGTTCGAATCCAGCGTCACGCCGGCCGTGACCTGGGTCGTTGCCTTGGCCTGAGCGGCCAGATTCGAGAAGGTGATATCGGTAACATTGCCGATCGCCTTGCCGGTGACATCATCCACCTTGAATCCCTGCACGACATTGCCCTGACCGTCGATCAGATTGAAGTTCTTGTCGAGGATGAAGGCGCCAGCGCGGGTGTAGATCCGTTCGTTGGTAGCCGGGTCGCGCATCGCGAACAGACCGTTGCCGTTGATCGCCATATCGGTTGGGCTGGTCGTATTCTGCAATGAACCCTGCTGCTGATCGCGGGTGATCGAGCCGATACGTACGCCGTTACCGACCTGATTGGCGATATTGGAGCGGGTCACGCCGACCGTCTGCGACAGCACATCCGAAAAGTTGACATTCTGGCTCTTGAAACCGAGCGAATTGACGTTGGCGATATTGTCGCCGACAACGCGTACCGCTTCGCCGAATGAGGACAGGCCGGAAGCGCCGATAAAGAGTGCGTTATAAATACCCATGATTTTCTCCTTTTTCTCTGTTATTGATATCTGCTTACAGACGAATTTCCCTGATTGCCGAGGCCGGTGCGGCTACGCCGCCGACGACCAACTTCGTACCGGCATCGGTAAAGCGAACCGCATCGACGATGCCCGAGCGCTGGATCGTGTAACTGACATCGCCGCCATTGATATTGGTAGCAGTCGCCTTGATCGTATAATTACCCTGCGCGGCGACGGCGCCGGAATCGGTCAGTCCGTCCCAGGTGAGCTGATTGCCGCCGGCGGCCAGATTGCTCAGGCTCATCGTCCGCACCGGGTTGCCATTGCTGTCGAAGATGAACACCCGTGCAGTCGGAGCCGGCTCGTTCAGTTTGATCGTAAAGTTCTGGGCGCTGCCGTTATAGAACAGCTCGTTCTGATCCAGCGTGACCGTGCGCCCCAGATAGGATGCGGATGCGCCGCCGGCGGATGAGGCTCCCGCTGACGAGAAACCGCCAGCGCCGGCAATCTTCTCCAGAAACTGATTCGACTTGGTCTGCTGCTCGACCATATTGAACTGAGCCAGCTGCGATGACATCTGGGTCGGATCCTGCGGTTTCAGCGGATCCTGGTTCTGCATCTGGGCCACCAGCAGTTTCAGGAAAATATCCTTCTGCCCGATATCCGAACGGTTGGCTGAAGCTGTCTGGCTGCCTGCGCCGGCGGCCGGCGTGACGGTAGGTGTTAGCATGCTGTTCTCCTAAATATGGATGCTCAGACCGGCATCACTGGATGATACCGCACTGGCTTTAGTTGTTGTAACCGTTTCAACGACATCACTGTCGGTTGCCGCGAACGGACCGCTGCCGGTGCCGCTGCGTCCGCCGTCATGGCCGTCATGGCCGTCAAACGATGACTGCTGTTCCTGCGAACCCATCGAGAAACCGGACAGGTCGAATCCCTGCTGGGCCAGCGCGCTGCGCAGTTGCGGCAGCTGCTGCTCCAGTGCGGCCCGCGTCGCGCCCTGATCAACAATCATATGTATCTGCAACTGCTTGGATGCATCGCTCTGCAGCGTGATATGGATCTTGCCGAGATTGGCCGGCTCCAACTGAATCTCCAGCTGGGTCTTGCCTTTGCTAGCCGCCTGCGCGATATGGTTCATGCTGTCGAACAGCGTCATCGAAGGCGCGGCCTTGCCGCTGAGATACTGCTGGAAATTCGTACTGGCTGATGCGCTGTTGGCGGCTTGCTTTGCATCATTGCTCAGGGCCGACACAAAACGACCGTCCTGACCGCCCCGCTCCTGCGACTGCGAACCGCTGTCGGCCAGCGAACCCTCCGAAGAGCTCGCCGGAACCGCCGCCGCGACAGTTGCCGCCGCGCCTTGCGGCTGTGCGGACTGGTTCTGTTTCGGCTGCGCCCCCTGCGCCAGAGCCGCCTTCAGCGGATCGACATCGGAGAGCGCATCGTCGTTCAAGCCGATATTCTGACCGCCGTTCTGACCACTATTCTGACCGAGGCCCTGACTCCCGTTGCCGTTCAGGCCGCGATAGGCCTGCTCCTGCGCCCCCCCTGCCTGCAGCGCAGCGACATCAGCGCCGCCGCTGCGCGCCTCGTTCACCACGGCAGCACTGTTTACCGACGCAACGCCCTGAACCGGCTGCCGGCTCGAAGCCTGAATATCGACAGCGCTGCGCGCCCTGCTCAGTGCAGTCACATCAGCTGTCTGCTGTTTGCCGGCGGCAGCGCTGCCCGCACCGCTCCGTTCTCCCTTCGCGTCATGCCCCGGCAGAGAGGCTGTATTGGCCGTTGCCGATTTGCGGTCGACCTGGACGAATGCGCTGTCGAGAATGCTCTTGCCTGCAGATCCGGCCAGCAGCGTCTGACTGCCATCGCCGCTGCTCTGCTGCCCGGCGACCGCGCTGCGACCTGCCAGCTGCGCGGCAGGATCACTGTTCAGGCCGGCTTTGCGTATCTCTGTCACGCTGCCCGCCGGCACATGCGTAGCGAGCAACGCCGTGACATCACGCCCGTCCTGCGCATCTGCTGTATGCTCGCCCTGCTGCGCCTTCCCCCCCTGCGCAATCAACTGCTTTTCTGCGCCTGCAGCCAGCCCGCCCTGTTTAGCCGCCATGTCGGCTTTACCCGCCCCGGCTGCGTGAGCCTTGCTACCGAGCTGCGACCGCTGCTCGAACATGGCCATCAATTTGGCAAACAGCGTATTTTTGACCTGTTTGCCGCCCTTGCCTGCGATGCCGGATAGGCCGGCTCCCTGAATGTGTTCGATCATGTCCGATATAGAGCAGGATTGAAGCCAGGATCCTTCATCAATAAAATCAATATGTTACGAAATTATTGCTGCGGCTTTCCCGGCAACTTTTGCCTGCCGCGGAAAAACTTTCCCGACCGAAACAACAGCGACTGCAATATTTTCCCGAACCGGCTTCCCAACCCCGGTCGCGCTTGTTACATTGCACACTGGCCGATGCCGGCCCGATCAGGGAGAGAGATATGAGTGGTTGCCTGTTTTGCAAAATTGCCGCCGGAACGATTCCGTCCGACTGTGTCTATCAGGATGATGATGTGTTCGCGTTCAGGGATATTCACCCGAAGGCGCCAACGCATGTGCTGGTAATCCCGAAAACCCATGTCGCCACGCTGGCCGACTGTAATGATCCGGCAATACTCGGCATGCTGATGGAGCGGGTGCGCATGATCGCCGACGACGTGCTCGGGCTCGCGGCCGGCTACCGCGTCGTAATCAATGTACGGGCCGGCGGTGGCCAAGAGGTGTTCCATCTACACGTTCATATCCTCGGCGGCAAGAAACTGCCGTTTTGAGCCGTCGCAGCTTCCGCCCGCGCGCCAGACTGACCGGCCTGCACGATAATCTGGCCGATATCCTCGGCGAGGAGTCGCTCGAGCAGCTGATCAGCATCGCCCGCCTGCGTCGCGCCTGGCCGCAGATCGTCGGCGGCATGATGGCGGCGCGTACCGAACCGCTGCAGATCGAACCGCTGCCCGACGGCGGCGTCTGCCTGTGGGTGGCTGTCGATCACTCGATCATGGCCCAGCAGATCCGTTTTCTGCGCGACGATATCCGCAAGGCATGCTTCAAACATGCCGGCCAGACCGAGCTGCGCAAAATCCGCTCGCGCGTGCAGCCCGGAGCAGGCATCAAACCAAAGCAGCCTCCGGCTAAACCGGCGCCGCTGTCATGGGCGCAGAAGCGCAGGCTTGCGCTGGACGTGGCAAGCATTAAGGATCGCAAACTCAGAAAAGCGGCCTTTCAGGCCCGCATGTCGCAACTGATGTATCGCGATGCGGAGAACGACGGGCAAACAACAGACTGAAACGAGGTATTGATATCGATGAAAAGACTGATTCTGTTCACCATGATTGCAGGCTTCGGCCTGTCGCTGCTGGGGCTGGCCGATGACGCCGATGCGCGCCGTTTCGGCGGCGGTTCCAGCTTCGGCAAGCACCGTTCGGTGATGCCGCCATCGCAATCGCGCATGTTCAACCAGCGGCAGGCCACGCCACAGAAGTCCGCCGCAGCCGGCCAGCGCGGTTCGGCGCGTACCGGCATGATGGGAATGCTCGGCGGTCTGGCGCTCGGCGGCCTGCTTGGTGCAATGTTTTTCGGCGACGGCTTTGAGGGCATCAACCTGTTCGATATCCTGATTATCGGCGGCATTATTGCGCTGGTCGTGATGTTCCTGCGCCGACGTGCAGCGCCGCGACAGCCGTCATTCGCAGGAGCCGCCTATCCGGGCGGCAATGAGCAGTTCGGCGGCAGCTTTCCTGATGCGCAACCGGAACAGGAGAATACCGCCACTGATGGACCGGTCGGTTCCGCGCTGCGCCCGCAGATCGATGAGAAACAGTTCATCCCGGCCGCCAAGGAGATCTATGTGCGTATGCAGAAAGCCTGGGACAACAACGATATCGATGATATCCGCCAGTTCTGCACACCCGAGATTGCCGAGCGTATCGCGCGCGATATGCAGCCCGGCCAGACCCATGTCACCGAGGTCGCGACACTCAATGCCGAAATCGCCGATGCATGGATCGAATCCGATCTGGAATGGGTTGCGGTGAATTATACCGCCATGCTGCGCGAGCAGACGCTGGATCAGGGCGGCGCGACGCTGGAGGACCAGACGGCCGAAGTGAACGAGGTGTGGATCTTCCAGCATAAACCGGATGCGGACGATCCGACCTGGTATCTGGCCGGTATTCAGCAGACCAGCTGAACCGACACTGCCGGCAACACCATCATCATGGCCGCCGCGGGGAAACCCCGGCGGCCATTTTTATGCGTGCGGGAAACAGGATTTTTCGGCTTCTATGATGGCCGGGAAGATGTCAGACTCGGGGCATGATCGAATCCACAGCAACCGCACAGATTTATCGCGTCGATCTCGGCCGGCGCTCCTATGATATCCATATCGAACCCGGCTGCCTGAATCGTCTGGGCAGCGCGATGCCGGCACTGTTCGATGCACCGGCGCGCTGCATGGTGATCAGCAACGAAATCGTGGCGCCGCTGTATATGGATACGGTCAGACAGAGCCTTGAGCAGGCCGGCTGGCAGGTGTCCGAATACATCCTGCCGGACGGCGAGCGCTACAAGACCATCGACAGTTTCAGCCGGATTATGGACGCGCTGATGCAGGCGCGCCTGTCGCGTAATGAGCCTGTACTGGCGCTCGGCGGTGGGGTTGTCGGTGATATGACCGGCTTTGCCGCAGCCTGTTACCGGCGCGGCATCCCGTTCATCCAGATTCCGACCACGCTGCTGGCCCAGGTCGATTCCAGCGTCGGCGGCAAGACCGCGATCAACCATCCGCACGGTAAGAATATGATCGGCGCCTTCTATCAGCCGAAACTGGTCTGGATCGATCCGCTGGTCCTGAACACGCTGGACCGCCGCGAAATCCGCGCCGGCATTGGCGAGGCGATCAAATACGGCCTGATCCGCGACGCCGCGTTCTTCGACTGGACAGCGCGGCATCTCGATGATGCGCTCAATCTCGATGCCGGCGTCCTCTCGCAACTGATCCACACCTGCTGTCGTCACAAGGCCGAGGTCGTCATGGCGGATGAAACCGAACAGGGGATGCGCGCCCTGCTCAATCTCGGCCATACCTTCGGCCACGCGATCGAATCGATGACCGGCTATACGCGCTACCTGCACGGCGAGGCCGTCGCAATCGGCACGCTGATGGCGGCCCGTCTCTCCGAACAGCTCGGCTATGCCCCGGCCGGTATCGAGGCGACAATCCGCGACTGCTACCGTCAGGCCGGACTGCCGCTGGAGATTCCGCGCTTTGATGCCGCCGCCTGGCTCGATGCAATGGGGCATGACAAGAAGAATATCGGCAGCCGCATTCGCTATATCCTGCTGCGCAATATCGGTGATGCCTTTGTCGCCGATGATGTCGATGCAACAGCCATTCACCGGCTCATTGACTCGCACGCCTGAGCCTTTCATGCTGGCACTCATCGTCTATAATAACGAATGCATATGCGCCGCAGCGCATATGCAGGAGCATTCGCATGATTGAAATTCCGTCCATCCATCCCGAACAGGATCACCACAGCGCCCTGCTGCGCCCCAGCGGCTGCATGAGCCGGCTGGAGGATATTGCGCTCTGGTTCGCCAAACGGCAGGACCGGGAGCTGCCGGATGCCATTCAGGCGGCAACGGTGCTGTTTGCGGCCGACCACGGCGTCTGTCGGATCGATCCGGCCAATGCCGACTCGACAATCCGGCAGGTGCGCGCGGCCGCGGCCGAAGATTCGGTCATTGCACGGCTCTGCCGTCAGGCCGGCAGCACGCTGCACCTGGTCGATGTCGGCGTGGCCGGCGGACTGGCCGATGTCGATGCCGTCGAGCATGCCAAGGTACGCTCATCGGGCACGGCCGATATCACGTGCGAAGCGGCAATGGGTCAGGCGGATTACTGGGAGGCCGTCGGCATCGGCGAGGAGATGGCCAATCGCAGTATCGCTGCCGGCGCTAATCTGCTGATTACCGGTGCAATTGCTCCAGGCAGCCGCATCGCCGTGGCGGCTGTGATTGCCGAGCTGATCGGCCTCTCCCCGGAAGAGGCACTGACGGCGGCGCCAGATAGCAATCCGGACACCTATGCTGCCGAACTGATGGCAGTCGAGCATGCCAAGGCGCGCGCCACCGGCACGCCATCGCACGATATTCTCAGGGAGCTGGGCGGCCTGGAGATGGCGGCAATGGCCGGTCTCTACCGTGCCGCCGCGCACAAAGGCGTGCCGGTGCTGCTCGACGGCATTGACTCAGCGACGGCCGCACTGGCCGCAATTGCATGGGATGTGCGCATTGCCGGCTGGATGCTGGCCAGCCATGTCAGTGACGATCCCGGTCACCGCGACCTGCTCGACGAGCTGGGGCTGGAACCGCTGGTCGAGCTCAAACGCAGCATCGATCAGGGTAAGGTTGCCGTGCTGATGCTGCCGGTCCTGCAGTCGGCGATTACGCTGCAACGCGGTCTGGCCAGCATCGAATCCAGAGAGTGACGCCCCCTCAACAACAGCTGCAATCAGGACGAATCATATGACAGAATTATCCATGACGATGACATCGTGGAGCTGGACCGTACTGGCACTCGCATCGCTGGCCACGGCCATCGGCCTCTATCTGGCCGAACGCCAGAAGGTCCATGTGCTGGCCCACCGCGACGCTGTCCCCGAGCGCTTTGCCGGCAAGGTTTCGCTCGAGGCACACCAGAAAGCGGCCGACTATACGCTGGCCAAACTGACGCCGGACAGAATCGGACAGGTCTATTCGCTGCTGCTACTGGTCGCATGGACGCTCGGCGGCGGCCTGGATCTGCTTGATAATGTTACCACCGCAAGCGGACTCTCCGGAAGCTGGAACGGCGTGATCTTTCTGCTGCTCTTTTTCCTGGTCGGTCATCTGCTCGAACTGCCGCTGGAGATCTACGCGACATTCCGGATCGAAACGCGGTTCGGTTTTAACAACATGACCCCTGCCCTCTATCTGAGCGACATGCTCAAGCAGATGCTGTTGATGATCATCATCGGTGCGCCGCTGGCCTGGGTGATCCTGACGCTGATGGAGAGCGCCGGCGACTGGTGGTGGCTTTATGGCTGGCTGGTCTGGACCGGATTCACGCTGCTGATGATCTGGGCTTACCCGACCTTTATCGCACCGCTATTCAACCGCTTCCAACCGCTCGAGGATGGCGAAATGAAACAGCGCATCGAGGCGCTGCTGAAACGCTGCGGCTTTGAGAGCAACGGCCTGTTCATCATGGACGGTTCGCGCCGCTCCAGCCACGGCAACGCCTATTTTACAGGCTTGGGAAAGTCCAAGCGCATCGTCTTTTTCGATACACTGCTGAAACAACTGCAACCGGTCGAGACCGAAGCCGTGCTGGCCCATGAGCTTGGGCACTTTCATCACGGCCATGTCAAAAAGCGGCTGATGGTCATGATCGCAACCTCGCTGGCCGGCTTCGCGCTGCTCGGCTGGCTGGCCCAGCAGCCATGGTTCTACAACGGCCTCGGTGTCAGCCGCCCGTCCAGCTATGCGGCACTGGCACTGTTTATGCTCGTACTGCCGGCATTCACATTCGCGCTGCATCCGGTAATGAGCTATTTCTCACGCAAAAACGAATTTGAGGCCGATGCCTATGCGATCGAACAGAGTGATGGCCAGGCGCTGGCATCGGCTCTGGTCAAGATGTATGAGGACAATGCCAGCACGCTGACGCCCGATCCACTCTACTCGGCTTGGCACGATTCGCATCCGCCAGCGCCGGTTCGCATACGCCATATCGAACAGCGGCTGTCGGAACAAACTGCCGCAGCGGGACAATAAAAAAGCGCGCCCTGCCTTATGCAGGAGCGCGCTGATCTTCAGCAAAGTAGATGTGCTTAGCCCGCAATCAGAGTGGAACAGAAAAAGCGCGGCCTTGCCATCGCTTACCCATCAGCCCGCTTACATGACCAATGGGGCAAACTATCTATGATCTGCACGGAAGCGCCGAATGAATCAGCACTTCCCTAACGACGTCAGCGGTCGACGATGAATACGTCGACGCGCCGGTTCTGCCGACGTTCGCGTTCGCTGTTATTGCGGGCAACAAAGTGGCTGGCGCCGAATGGCTGAATCGCGACATGCTCATGGGGAATCCCCGACTGCATCAGGATCTCGGCCACATTTACCGCACGCGCCTCACTCAGCGCCAGCAGACTCTTATAGTGATGGGCCGACGGCACATGCGAGCCGTCGTAGCCGCCGATCGGCTCATTATCACAGAAGCCCTGCACAAACAGGAAACGCTGATGCGGCCGTCCCCCACGCCGTTTCGCTTCCAGCGCCTGCAGGGCGCGGTATTTGGCCATCAGATCGTGCAGCACCTCATGCGTCTGCTCGCTGACCGTCGCAACGCCGGAGTCGAAGGTAATACGTACCCAGAGTCTGGCATCATCGGGCAATTTGCGGCTGGCCTGCTCCAGATCGAAACGGCGCTGTAGCGCATCGATCTCCGAACGCAACTGACTGTTCTGCGTTGCATGCTGCGTCTGACCCGGCGCATCCGATTCCGGGCCAATGAAAAAGGAGCAGCCACCGGCGAATAGCAGTACCGCACAACCTAGCATCGAAACAATCATGTGTCTGCGCACAGGCCCCTCCCCGACCGACAACCGACTTACTGCGCCGCGCCGGCGTTGAGTCGCTCCAGCTCTTCGCGCTGCTGCCGGAGCGCTTCACGCAGAGCCGCAGCTTCCGTTTTCAACTGAGCATTGCGGGACTGCTCTACCGTATCATCGGACTGAACTGAATCCATCTGGCCGGGCTCCTCGCCAATAAACGAGGTGCATCCGGACATCGTCAACAGCAGCAGTGCGGCTGCTCCTGTTTTCAGTATCGTGGCAGTTTTCGACATAATGGTCTTCCCCCTCTTCAAGTCATGAAACCTTATAAGCGGCGCACCGGCATGATTCCCTGTTGCCTGATTACTATATACCACGCAGCGGAAAAATCCTTGCGCGCCGCTTCGTATCTGTTGCGGGGCATAGTGCTGCCAAATCGTCCGATCTGCAAGATGCAGTTGCCGCTGCCGCCCTATTCACACACTGGTTGAATTGTTTTGCTGGCTTTCTGTCTCCCACTGCCGTACACTGCGGCCAGCAGGACATGGTTGTGGAAGGTGTTTTTTGGCCGATTCGGAAGTTTCTTCTCGATTTCCAGTAACAATCTTAATCAACATGCGTGCATATATTTAGTATAAATCGAGGAATGTAAAAATGGCAACAGGTACAGTAAAATGGTTCAACGACACCAAGGGTTTTGGCTTTATCGCTCAGGACGACGGTGGTGACGACGTATTCGTACACTTTTCTGCGATTCAGACAGACGGCTTCAAGTCACTGGCTGAAGGTCAGAAGGTGGAGTTCGAAATCGAAGACGGTCAGAAAGGACCACAGGCCCGCAACGTCACAGCTGCTTAAAAACGATAATGTTTGACCTGCACCCCGCCTGAAAAGGCGGGGTGTTTTTTTTGCCAGACTCCTGCCGGCATCATCCCCCTGTCGAACCATCCCGTGTTTTAATCGTGGTCGAACGGCAAATGAATCGCTAAGATGCCGTTCCGATCAGAAGGAGGCATTTTGTTTAAACGTATCTTGATTGCCAACCGCGGCGAGTGCGCCATCCGGATTATTCGCGCCTGCAGTGAGCTGGGCATTGAATCGGTGGCCATCTACTCCGAGCCGGACAGCCATGCCCTGCATGTCAAAAAAGCCGATCAGGCCATTCTCATCGGGCCCGATCCGGTCAAAAGCTATCTGAACATCCATCGTATTATCGATATCGCCATCAAAACCAACTGCGACGCGATTCATCCCGGCTACGGCTTCCTGTCGGAGAATGCCGATTTCGCGCGCGCGATCAATGATGCCGGCATCACCTATATCGGCCCGTCCGCCGATGCGATTGAAAACATGGGCAGCAAAACCAATGCCCGCACGGCGATGCTGGCAGCCGGCATCCCGTGCATCCCCGGCACCGAAGCATCCCTGCAGAGCGTTGAGGAGGCCGTCGAGACGGCCCGCGAAATGGGTTACCCGGTCATGCTCAAGGCGGCAGCCGGCGGCGGCGGCCGCGGCATCCGGCGCTGCGACTCCGATGCCGAGGTCGTGGAGAACTACGAACTGACCACGCGCGAGGCGACAGCAGCATTCGGCAATGGCGAGCTGTTCATGGAAAAATGCATTGTCGAGCCGCGCCATATCGAGTTCCAGATTATCGCCGACAAACACGGCAACTGTGTGCACCT
>CAYSMR010000054.1:0-10803 GCA_964432195.1 uncultured Zetaproteobacteria bacterium
CGAAGTGGCCGAGGCGGTGGCCGGCGTATCGCGCGAGCAGTTCACGCGTTCCTATGCCGATGTCTTTGTCGGCGATGCCAACTGGCAGCAGCTGGCCGCGCCCGAGGGCGAGCGCTTCGCCTGGGAGGCGGACTCGACCTACATCCAGCATCCGCCCTATTTCGAGAATATGGGCGTGGATGAGGGCGAGATCGGCGATATTGAGGGCGCGCGCGTGCTGGCGCTGCTGGGAGATTCGGTGACGACCGACCACATCTCGCCGGCCGGCGCGATCAAGGCCGATTCGCCAGCCGGCATCTATCTGCGCGAGCACGGCGTCGAGCCGAAGGATTTCAACTCCTACGGATCGCGGCGCGGCAATCATGAAGTGATGATGCGCGGTACGTTTGCCAATATCCGGCTGCGCAACCGGCTTGCGCCGGGCACCGAGGGCGGCGTGACGCTGCATCTGCCGGATGGCGAACAGATGAGCATCTATGATGCGGCGATGCGCTACCGGGCCGGGCAGACGCCGGCCATCGTGATTGCCGGCAAGGAGTACGGTTCCGGTTCGTCGCGCGACTGGGCGGCTAAGGGGCCGGCGCTGCTCGGCATCCGCGCTGCGATTGCCGAGAGCTATGAGCGTATCCACCGCTCCAATCTGGTCGGCATGGGCATTCTGCCGCTGCAGTTCATGGCCGGCGAATCGGCCGAGTCGCTGGGGCTGAGCGGCCGCGAACTCTTCAGCATCACCGGCGTGCGCGAAGGCGCGCGCGAAGTGACGGTGACGGCTGATGATATCGAGTTCCGCGCAATCGTGCGTGTCGATACGCCGAAGGAGTGGGAGTACTACCGCCATGGAGGTATTCTGCACTATGTGCTGCGCCAGCTGGTGGCGGCGTAAATCACGACGCAGCCGAATCTGAGGGCGTCCGGTGCCTGAGCTGCCCGAGGTGGAGACTGTGCGGGCGGGGCTGGCGCCGCTGCTCTGCGGGCGGGTGATCGAGCAGGTGCGCTGTCACCGCGCCGGTCTGCGTTATCCGTTTCCGGATCTGCAGCAGCTGCGCGGCCGACGCATTCGCGCCGTCCGTCGACGGGCCAAGTATCTGCTGTTTGATACGGATGGATTTGATACTGACGGGGCCGAAGCGGGCGGCAACGCAGGCGCGAACACGCTGGTCTGGCATCTGGGCATGACCGGCCAGTTTCATCTGCTGCCGCAGCATGCGGCGCGCGGCGCGCATGAGCATGTTCGCATTGATCTCGATGACGAACAGAGCCTGCGCTATCGCGATGCCCGCCGTTTCGGCTATGCCGGTTTGATCCCGACAGGAGAGATCGATGTGCATCCGTGGTTTGCCGCGCTCGGCCCTGAACCGTTATCCGATGCGTTCAACGGCGATTATCTGGCGGCCGTGTGCGCCGGGCGCAAGGCGCCGCTGAAAACGGTGATTATGGATGCCGGCGTTGTTGTCGGCGTCGGCAATATCTATGCGGCAGAGTCGCTGTTTCGGGCCGGCATTCATCCGGCCCGCGCCGCCGGCCGGATATCGGTGCTGCGACTGGCGCGGCTGGTCGATCATATCCGGGCTGTGCTGCGCGAGGCGATCGCGGCCGGTGGTTCGACGATCAGCGATTTCGTGCAGGCCGACGGCAAGCCGGGCTATTTCGCGCACAGCTTTCAGGTCTACGGCCGCGCCGGCGAGCCCTGTGTTCGGTGCGACAAACCGATCCGGCGCATTACGCAGGCCAGCCGCAGCACATTCTACTGCCCCGGCTGTCAGCGCTAGTCCGGCTGACGAGGGGATGCCTGGGAAGCGCTGATTAAGGAGATGCTGATTAAAGGCATCCTGCCTGTAATCAGCCCGGAAAGGCAAAAGCGTGGTTTTGCCTTTCCTTACAAACTAACCACTTACATGGTTGATTTGGCAGGCTATCCATAGCTTGCGCGGAAACGCTGATTAATTCAGCGTTTCCTTAAAGATATTCGGGCAGGCGTTTGCGCAACTCGTCCGGTTTCCGGTCTACCAGATGGCTGTCCAGCTCCAGTTTCAGCGCCTGTTGTACCGGCTTGCTGTAGTGTCCGCGCAGCATGCCGAGAAAGGCCGGTGGCGCGGCGACATAAAGCTTTTCGCAGGCCCCGTTGCTGCAGGCGCGGTGCAGGTATTCGAGCAGCTCTTTGGCGAAACGCTCCGCTTCATGTTTCTTGGGGTCGACCGACTGTTCCATCGCATGACGGCCGTGACCGGCAGAATCGTAGGCCCGGCCCGGCAGATCCGTGGTCAGGTCGCGGTCATGCAGACGTGATTCCGGGTGTTCAAAATGCGCATGCTCGACCAGTTCGCTCTTGCCGCCGGCGCTCTTATAGATAAAGCCTTCGGCAGTGTCTGCAGTCAGAATCCACGTGGTTTGCATAAGCACCTCCTCCGCACGGTTCTATTATGTAGTATAGCTCATTTGGGGCTGTTTTCCAGTCCGGCGGAGGGCTTTGATCAGGCTCGATCTGCTGTATCAGTGCGCTCCCGAACATGGATCAGTGAGGCTCCATGGTGCAGTTTCGCCGAATCGCCGGGAAATGCTGCAACGGAGCAGTTTCGGTGTCGGAGATAAAAGTGTGTTTGCCCCGTGAAAGATTGCGCCAACGCCGTTACCATGCGCCGACTTTGAATCGATGCGGAGCGTGATGTGAAACAGGCACTGGAACAGGCGTTGGAGCAGGCGCTGGAAAAACTATTGGCGGAGCACCCCGATGCTGCGCTGCCGCAGGTGGTATTGAACCGCCCGAAGCAGAAGGAGCATGGCGATTACGCGGCCAATGTTGCGATGCCGCTGGCGCGGGTGCTGAAACAGAGTCCGCAGCAGATTGCTGCGCGCATTCTTGAAATTGTCGAGTGGCCTGCAGCTGTCGAGTCGGCGGAGATAGCCGGTCCCGGTTTTATCAATATCCGTCTCAAGCAGGCCAGTGAGGCTGTTGCCCTGAAGATGATTCTGCAGGCCGGCGAGCTGTATGGCCGGGTCGAGCAGTCGGAGGGCGCGGAGAATATTAATCTCGAGTTCGTGTCGGCCAACCCGACCGGGCCGATGCATGTCGGCCACGGTCGCGGTGCCGTGGTCGGTGATGCGCTGGCCAATGTGCTGGCCGCTGTCGGATACGAGGTGCAGCGCGAATACTATATCAATGATGCCGGCGCGCAGATCGGCGTGCTGGCCAACAGCGTCTGGCTCAGGGTGCAGGAGCTGCAGGGCGAGACGATCGAGTTTCCCGACGGCGCCTATCCGGGCGAATATATTATCGAGATTGCGCGCCAGGTGCTGCAGACCCACGACTATCGTGAGCTGCAGGCGATGGATGATGGCGAGCGTCTGAAACTGATCGGAAGGCTGGCGATCGATGCCAATATGGCGATGATTCGCGATGATCTCGATGCGATCGGCATCCGTTTCGATCATTACTTCTCCGAACGGTCGTTGCACGAGAGCGGCCGCGTCGATGAACTGATCGAGCGTTTGCAGGCCGACGGGGTGGTCTATCGCGGCGTGCTGCCGCCGCCCAAGGGCAAGGAGGTGAGCGATTACAATCCGGTCGAGCAGCTGCTGTTCCGGACGACCGATTTCGGCGATGATGTGGATCGTCCGCTGGCCAAGCAGGATGGCACGCCGACCTATTTCGCGGCCGATATCGCCTATCATTTCGACAAGTATCAGCGCGGCTTCGATCGCATGATCGATATCTGGGGCGCGGATCATGGCGGTTATGTGACGCGCGTGCAGGCGGCGATGAAGGCGCTGACCGGTCGCGACGGACAGCCCGATGTGCTGCTGGTGCAGATGGTCAACCTGACGCGTGATGGTCAGCCGGTGAAGATGAGCAAGCGGGCCGGCACATTTGTGACGTTGCGCGAAGTCGTGGACGAGGTTGGCGCGGATGCGGTGCGCTTCAATTTCATGACCCGCCGGGTTGAGTCGCAGCTCGATTTCGATCTCGAGGCGGCCAAGAAACAGAATGATGAAAACCCGGTCTACTATGTGCAGTACGCGCATGCGCGCATTGCAGCGATTCTGCGCAAGGCTCTCGAAGAGGGCGTGATCGCCGGTGATGATGCGGATGTGGATGTGTCGGTGCTGACCAGCCATGAGGAGCAGCGGCTGATTTCACATCTGTTGGCCTGGCCCGATACGCTGCAAAAAGCGGCTTCCAGACTGGAGGCCTATCGCGTGGCGACCTATGTAATGCGGCTGGCGGCGGATTTCCACAGCTTCTATCACAAGCACAGGGTCGTGACCGATGACGCCGGATTGACAGCGGCGCGCATGCTGCTGATCCGGGCTGTGGCGCAGGTGATCCGCAATGCGCTTTCGGTGCTGGGCGTATCCGCGCCGGAGCGCATGTGACCGGCATGATTGCTGCTATACTCGGCAGGCAGGAGGGCGGAGTATGACAGGGCAGGATTTTGCGCAGGTGAAAGCGAGCCGGGAGACGGAGTCCGGATCGGGTTCCGGCGCGCTGCTGCGGGCGATCGGCGTACTGGTAATTGCCGGTCTCTGTTTCAGTGCCGGCTACTGGCTCGGTTCGGGCGATCAGCGCCAGGTTGCGGTCCAGACCGATGCCGATGCGCTGGAGGCGAAGCTGGCTGCGCAGCAGGCCGAGAATCGCGTGCTGCAGGCCAAGAACGAGACGCTGCAGGAGATGGTTCAGCAGTGGAAGGCGAAGGCGGAGCAGGGCGCGCATGCGCGGGTGGGCGAACTGACCTTTTACAACGAGCTGCCTAAACAGCCGGTAACGCCGGCGCCGGTGCCGGAACCGGTTGTCGCAGTACCCGTCCCGGTTGCTGTCGCACCGGCACAGTCGACTGCGCCGGCGGAATCTGACCACAGAGTGATTGGCGCAAACGCAGCTGCAGTCGATACAGGATTGCAGCAGGAGACGAC
Organism: uncultured Zetaproteobacteria bacterium; assembly: GCA_964432195.1. Taxonomy (GTDB): domain Bacteria; phylum Pseudomonadota; class Zetaproteobacteria; order Mariprofundales; family Mariprofundaceae; genus Mariprofundus. The sequence goes on from CAYSMR010000054.1 coordinate 4,909, forward strand.
TGCAAAGCGCTATCGCATTCAGCTCGCCTCGTTCCGCAACGAAGCGGATGCTATGACGATGCAGCAGAAGCTGAACCGGGCCGGCTTCCGCTCAGTCGTGCGCATGGCGGATCTGGGCGACCGGGGGCGCTGGTATCGCCTTTATGCCGGGCCGTTTGCATCCAGGCTCGAAGCGGAGAGTGCGCAGCAGCAGATCGAGGCGCGCATGAAGCTGAAAGGTTTTCTGCAGCGTGAACGATGAATCGCGGGCTGTCGTGCGCCGGCAGTGGCTGGATGCGCAGCTGGGCGAGTGTTATCAGATTGCGTCGCTGGCCGGCGATGCGTCGTTTCGCCGCTATTTCAGGGTTGTCCGCGCCGATGACGCATGGGTGCTGATGGATGCGCCGCCGCCGCACGAGGATGTCCGGCCGTTTCTGGCTGTCCGCAGCTGGTTTGAACAGGCGGGGCTGCGGGTGTCGCAGTTGTTCGCGGCCGATGAGCGTCAGGGCTTCCTGTTGCTCGAGGATTTCGGCGATCAGACCTGGGCCGGTTACCGGGCCAGCGGCGGCGATCTGATGCCGCTGTTTACCGATGCGCTGGATCAGCTGCGCCGGTTACAGGATTCAACGCCGCCGTTTGTATTGCCGCTGTTCGATATCGCACGTATGCGGCGCGAATGCGATCTCTATCTGGACTGGTATCTGCCGCATGTTGCCGGCGCCATACCGTCAGCCGCGCAGCGCGATGCGTTTCACGCCGCTCTGTCGCCGCTGCTGGACGAGCTGGCGTCGTTGCCGCGCACGCCAGTGCATCTGGACTATCACAGTCGCAATCTGATGCTGCCGGCGGGATCGCTGCCGCTCGGCCAGATCGACTATCAGGATGCCGTGACCGGGCCGGTGACCTATGATCTGGCTTCGCTGCTCTATGACTGTTATCAGGATTATCCGGAAGCAGAACGACAGCACTGGAGCAGGGCCTTTTTCGATGCGCTGCCGCCGCACCTTGCCGATTGTTTCGCCGGCTTTGACGCATGGCACCGGACCGTGCGGCTGACCGCGTTGCAGCGCCATATCAAGGCGATCGGCATCTTCGCCCGGCTGGTGCACCGGGATGGCAAAACACAGTTTCTCGACGAGATTCCGCTCACCCGCAGGCATTTGCACGATGGGATGGCCGCATTGGACATGGATGCCGGGGTCTACCCACTGTTAACGCTGTCGCCGCGCTGAACAGCTGTTATTTTTAGTTAAGCGCCGAATAATTCAGTATTTATTCAGCGCAACCGGATCACAATCAGTTCGACAATATGCTGCTGCGCGCCGTCCCAGAGCTGACGCGTGGTCGGATGGCCGAGCGGGTTGATCATGATCTCATGCTGGCGCAGACACTGGAAATCGTGGCGGCGCGGAAACAGGCGCATAATCATGTTCGGGCGCAGGATCTCGGTTGAGACGCCCGGCGCGATGCGGAAGCCCAGCCACAGAATACCCTGCTGCAGCAGGTCGTTATAGAGCGCCTGCGCATCGAGTTGCCCATCGGCGGCGGGCATCGGCAGCACATCGAGCATCAGCGGCACGGCCGCATCGCTGTTATCGCTCATCAGACTGTCGAGCAGATAGCGCAGCGAGCGATGCATGTCATAGACCTGCGGCGTTGTCGCCTGATACATCATATAGGAGGCATGGGCGGCGTAGGTGCCGTAAAATTCGGTCGGTACGACGACATTGACATCCATCTGCAGCGGGAAACGATCCAGTTCGTGCTGCAGCATGTGCGCCTGCTTGCGCGTATCGACGATCGCGAACAGCTGCGGCGCATTGCGCTCCTCCTCGGCCAGCGAGAATGTGTGCGACAGGACCGAGGCGACCATTGCGTGCGGCTTGCGGTGGATATGGGCCGGGCGCGATACAACTACCTTGTCTGCGTTGGCGACATGCGCGCGCAGCGCCTCCATATTGGAGAAGTTCCAGCGCTGAATGCGGATCGATACCCGCTCATTGGCCCCCTCCATATCGCCGATGCGCCGGCGCACATAGGCCAGCTGATCTGCATGCTCCTGTTCGTTCAGGTCATCGAGCATCATCACTTCGATACGCGCATAGGAGTCGAGCAGTCGCTTGAGCATCAGCGGTAGCGCGCCGACCCAGCCGATGATCAGCAGTCGGATCTGTTCCGGTCGGGACTGGAAGGCAAGCGCCGGTAGGGCCGGGGCTGCCGGCTTGCGCTGCTCCGGCTGCATCTGTTTCATGCAATGGTCGAATTCTCCGTACAGGGTCGGATTGTCTACGGCCAGTCCCATGATTGCCGAGATCCTGATCTCGCTCTGCAGCGCATTCAGTGGATGCACCTTCAGCTCGCTATCGGCAACGGCGATCAGGATCACCCCATGGGCGAAACAGCGGCGCATCATTTCCGTAACTGCGACGCTGTGCTGTTCATCGCTGAAGTACCACTGCCCCGACTGCCGGGTGATGCGGCCGTTCCACTCGACCACCTGAATCGCAGATTCATCCTCGCGCTCGGGCACCATCAGCCGGGTCAGCACCTGATCGAAATCCTGATAGAGCAGGACATTGCGGATCAGATTGGCGCGCATATCCGGTTCGCTCATCATCACGGTCGGCTTGTTGTAGTAGTCCACCTTGTCCCAGCCGACCTGCAGCATGTGGCGATAGGATTTCAGGCGCGGTTCGACCATGCCCATGACCGTATAGGTGACCGGGATATTGGCATTGGCCTGACGGATAGCCATCAGCGAAAACAGATTCTGCGACAGCTCTTCGGATGCCGACAGCGACTCTTCGGTGCAGACCATCGCCTGACGCGCCGAGCCGAGATTGATGCGCTGCATCGACTCCATATCCTCGGTATCGCCCCAGCGGAATGTGACCCAGCTGTCCAGTTCGTCCGGCCGCTGATCCCGCTCGCTGAGAAAGACCAGCTTCAGGCGCGAGAAGTCGTGATCGGCCAGCAGCTTCAATTTGTCGATAATGAATGGCGACGCCTTGTTCCAGCCGATCATGACCATATGGTTGGCCATCATTAGCTTTTCATTGCGCAGCTTGGCCATCAGGCCGGAGATAATGCTGGAGCCGATGCCGATGAAGAAGGCCAGGATAAACATGCCGAGCACGACGCTGATCACCGAGAACAGCGCCAGATTATTGTCTCCCAGCGGATCGCTGACCAGATTGCCGGCTGCCATCAGGGTGCGGAACGCGAACCAGATCTCGACAAACAGGCTGTGGTCGGTCGGCGAGATGAAGGTGTCCTGATTGAAATCGAAGCCGTCCATCGTGAAGTGGCCGATGACGCCGCCGGTAATCGACAGCATGGCCAACAGCAGGATGACCAGAATAATCTCCTGCGTGTAGTCACCCTCCTGGAACACCTTGACCAGATTGCGCCCGATCACCATCCACGGCCGCAGTAGCCGGATCAGTCGCAGTGCCCTGAGCGCATTGCCGTAGGGGATATTGGTTAATCCCGGAATCATGACGAAGGTCGCGACCACGTCGATGCACCAGAAAAACCACTCGTTCAGGCGCTCGCGCCTGCTGCTGAAACTCATATTGCGTAGCAGTACGAAGCGGATCATCACCTCGACGGTAAAATAGATGATGATCGCCCAGAGTAGTTCCCCCTCAACGAAGAACGAGAGCATTACAATCAGCGAAATGAACATACCGTAGCCGGGCGAGAACATCAGGCTCTGCATGTCGATATAGCGGAACAGGCGCAGCGCGCGCAGTAGGTAGATTGCGCGCAGGAAGCGTGCTGCCGCGCCCTCCTCGCCGAGCATCGCCTGAAGATCCAGCGCGCTGGCGATAAGTGAGACCAGAGCAATCAGGTCGAAAAATAGGAACAGCATGTCCAGCTTCAGGTTCAGCGAGCTCTTGTACGGATTGGTCTGCCGCTTGTATCGCATCACCATCATGCGCAGGGCCAGTTCGACGGCGAAGATCAGGCTCAATACGGCCGCAATGGCCTGATCCTGGACGAACGAAAGCAGGATCAGCCCCATCATCAGTACGCCGTAGCGGTGGTGGGACAGCATCCATTCGGCGTAGTAGTAAAATCCGGTTCTCTGGCTCATGGTGGCTCCATTGTTCTGAAATGATGGCGCCCTGTTGCAAGGGGGTGGGGTTGGCGGAGCAAGTTGCAGGCCAGCTGCGCTGCGGCGGGTGTCAGGGTTTCGACATCTGCGTCAGGATTTCGTAGCCTGCCGCGCTCGTGCAGTGAGGCTCTCTGTCCGGATTGGTAAGCTGCGTGTATTTTCCAACAGGAGCAGCTGATGCAAATTGCAAAAGATAAAGTGGTCTCAATCCACTACACCCTGAAAGATGATGCCGGTTCGGTGATCGACTCCTCCGACGGCGGCGAGCCGTTGGTCTATCTGCACGGGGCGCAGAATATTATTCCGGGTCTGGAGCAGGCGCTGGAGGGCAAAAGCGCCAATGATGCGTTGCAGGTCAGTATCGAGGCGGTCGACGCATACGGCGAGCGTAATGATGCGCTGACCCAGGTTGTACCGAGCAGCATGTTCGAGGGCGTGGACAAGATCGAGGTCGGCATGGAATTTCAGGCCCAGATCGGCGACGGGATCCAGGTGATCCGTATCGCGGCTGTCGACGGCGACAATATCACGATCGATGGCAACCACCCGCTGGCCGGCGAACGGCTGCATTTCGATGTGACTGTCGCCGACGTGCGCGATGCGACCGCCGATGAGCTGGAGCACGGCCATGTGCACGGTGATGGTTGCTGTCACTGATCTGTAGTGGTCTGTTTTTCCGACGCCTCCGGTTCACTGCCGGGGGCGTTTTTTCGTTACCGGCGGTAGACGATCTGTCTGCCTGTATTATATATCTATATATCCGTGGCCTGCTGCAGGTGGTAGACGCCGCCGCGCAGGAGCCCTGCCAGATCGTGAATCGGCTGCTCGAAGCACAGCTTCGTAGGAGCGTCGGGCGCGGGCGTGTCGGGCAGGCCGCACAGGCCGGTTTCGAGGATAATATAGCCGCCGCCCCGCAGTTGGGCCGGAGCCTCCTGCAGTAATGTGTGCAGCAGACGCAGGCCGTCGCCGTTGTCGGTCAGTGCGTGGCGCGGTTCCAGCGCCAGCTCCGGCGCTAGCTCCGCCATCTCCTGCTCGGCGACATAGGGTGGATTGGAGATGATCGCGTCAAACGGCCCGTCCTGCGCCTGCAGCGCGGCCAGCAGGTCGCCGTGCCGGAATGTCATGCGTCCGCTCACGTTATGGGCTGCGGCGTTGTCGCGCGCGACGTTCAGGGCCGGTTCGGAGATATCGGTCGCGATCACCTGCGCCTGCGGATATTCGCAGGCCAGCGTGACGGCAATGCAGCCGGAGCCGGTACCGATATCGCAGAACCGGTACGCTCGGCTTCGCTCCGGAAAGCGCGCCAGCACGGCCTCGATCAGGTGTTCGGTCTCCGGCCGCGGGATCAGCACGTCGGGCGTAACGCGGAACCGGCGCGACCAGAACTCCTTTTCGCCGAGGATATAGGCCAGCGGTTCACGCCGGCAGCGGCGCACCAGCAGCGCATCAAAGTCGGCAGTCAGCGTTGCCGGCACATTTTCATCGGCGCGCACAATCAGGTCGATGCGGCTGTAGCGGCCCGCGTGCATCAGCAGCAGTTCGGCGTCGAGGCGCGGCGCATCGCAGCCGGCCTGCTCAAGACGCAGTCGGGCGCGGCGCAGCAGTTCTCTGATCGTCATCTGTCGTGTGCGGTGATTACGACTGGGCTGCGAGCAGCTCGGCCTGATGGTGGGTCAGCAGAGCATCGATCAGCTCGCCCATATCGCCGTTCAGAATCTGTTCCAGTTTATAGAGCGTCAGATTGATGCGGTGGTCGGTGATGCGGCCCTGCGGGAAATTATAGGTGCGGATGCGCT
>CAYSMR010000055.1:0-10721 GCA_964432195.1 uncultured Zetaproteobacteria bacterium
ATTCTAACAAGCTGAAAGATTGGAATAGCCGATTAGCGCAGCGGGGTCTGGTTCGTTCCGCAGCCGCCTGTTCCATAATATACAGGGTCACAGGGTCGCCTTCGGGCGGCCCTGTTGCGTTTACTGCCGTACAGGCATGCGCATGATTGGCTCATAGCATCTTCCGTTGCTTGTTTTGCTTCCGGGGCTGGCCGGTTTATATTGCTATCATTATGTAGATCAACTGTTACTATGTTCTCTGGATTTCTGTCGGTCTGTTGCTGCTGTGGGGCGGTGCGCGGGCATTCGGTAAGCACCGGCGCGGGGAGCCTCTTCACAAGAAACGCAACAGAGCCATGGCTACGCGCCCTGCTGCCCATTCCAATGAACTGATAGACGATACGATTGAGTTTTACAAGGGGAATCGCAGACCAACGCTGTGATCAAAAGGCCTGATCTCTCTTCTTGGACCCTTTGCCGGTTTCTCTCCCGAATAGGCTGGAAAGAGGCGAGGGCAGCAACAGGCGTGGTCGTCACTCTGGCAGCAAGCGGCAAACGGGGTAGGGTGCGCGGCATGACCAATAACAATGTTCTGAAAAAGATCGCGATCGCCAACAGTCTGAAGCATTTCGAAATGAAAGAGATCTTCGAGCTGGGCGGCTTCGAATTCAGCAGCAGCCGGATCAAGGCGTTTATGGCCGGCCCCAAAAACAAGAACTATGAAAAACTCTCCGATGAGCATCTCGAGGGCTTTTTCAATGGCCTGATCATCTACTTGCGCGGCGCGCTCGATGAGCCGGGCATGCTGCCGCGCGGCGTGGAGAACTATATCATCAACCAGATCGAGGCCGAAAACAGCGAGGCGATCGACGAGATCCGCAGTCTGATTGACGGCGTCTGACAGCATGGTCCGGGTGGCGGTGCGGTTCGCCGGTTGCCCGCCGGCGGCGTCGTAGTAGCGTTGGCGCGGCTGGGGAAGTGCTGATTCATGCAATGTTTCCGCGCCCGGTTTAACGCGGGAAAGGCGGGCAGAGACTATGGCAGGAGCTGAATTGATGAGCGAAAACGACCAGGCCGGAATTATTGAATCGATCAGGAAAACGCAGGAAAATATTGCGGTTGTGATCGGCGTCGTGTTCGCACTGACGATGTGCGTCTACTTCTTCACCTATGCGATGCTGGTGGACAAGGGGATGTCCGGCGCACTGTGGATCATGGGCATCTCCAGCGTGCTGATGCTGCTGGCGCTGATCAAGCTGAAGGCCGTATCGCTGTTTATCACCAGACTCTGGCTCGGTCGGCGGCCGCAGTACCGCGAAGCGTTTTCGGCGCTGGCTGCCGACGATTAAGGGAAGCGCTGATTACAGGCAGAAAGCCTGTAATCAGTACCGTCCAAGGCGCTGCTGACTGTTGCCGCCCGGCAACAATCAGCGCGTTTGGTTCCGTTTGAACCTGCCTGATCTCATCTCGCGCACCGGATATTCCACCGTTTGAGCAGAAACGCTGAACGGCGCAGGCCAACGGCGGTCTGCGCCGAATCAGTGTTGCCTTAATCTCCGGACTGTTTGCCGCTTGCGGTATCGGACGATGGCGCGACAAACAGCTGAATCAGCCGCTGCTGCAGCGCCTTGACGCTGTAGCTGCTGATGGTGACATATTCAGGTCTGTCGGAGACTTTGAGCAGATATTCATCACCGTCGCGCTGTTTGACGAAGCGGTAGCGCCGCGTCCGGACGCCGGATGCTCCGTCGTCATAGCGGACATCGAACTGCAGCGCCGGCGTATGGTCAAAACCGGCCGGCGGCTCTGTGCCGAGCATCCGGTTCAGGCGCAGCGACTGCAACAGATTCAGCAGCTTGCCGATATTGGCCTGATCCAGCTGTTTGCCGGCCGGCGCATCGCTGCTGAGCCATGCATCGGCGGCGTCTTTGCCGCTGTTGCGGCGCAGCGTGACGCCGTTGACGCTGATTTCACGAATCGATTCCCGCTGCAGCTGCAGCACTCTGTTATCCTGCCACGCCTCGATGCTCAGCGGCCACTCGTATTCGCCGATTGTCGCGCGATAGACAGCTTGCGAATCGGCGCTGCGCACATAGCTCTGGCGCGCGCCGGCGCCGCTGCCGATATAGAGGTCGGCCAGCACGCGGTCGCCGGCGCGCAGCGTCAGATGACGCTCGAACTGATCGTCTGCGACATGAAAACGGGCCGGCGCGGATACGGAGAGCGCAACGGCTACGCCATGTTGCAGCCCGGCCAGTCGCCGCAGCAGTCCGTCAATACGCGCCGCATCAGCCGGGAACGCGTCGCCGACCTGCCAGCCGTCGCGTTTCTGCAGCCGGATATGTTGCAGCTTCGGCCCGACAATATCGATCCGGTCGACCGCCGCGGCATCGAATTTCAGCAGCTGGTCGCGGCCGCCCGCGCCCGCCAAATCGTGCTGGCCGCTCCAGATCAACACAGCCAGCGCCAGCTGCGCAAGCGCTGCCAAGCCGAGCATACGAATGATCTGTTTCATCGCTTACACCTCCGCCAATACGCGTTGATATTGCTCCCTCCGCCGCCGCGCCGACTGCCAGCGCCACAGCCAGACCAGAGCCAGCCCGAGCAGCGCCAGCGCATAATTGAGCCACTCCCAGAATAGCTGCGTCTGATGATCCATTGGCAGCAGCGTGCGCGCAAAGCCGGCCCGGCTGCGGATCGACAACAGCCTCTTGTCCTGCAGCGACCAGTCGATGGCATTCTCGATCAGTTCTAGCTGGCGCGTGTAGCGCGTGCCCAGCCCCTGCGAGGCGAGCGCAATCACCATGTCGCGCGCAAATGCGTTGCTGGCGATCACCACCAGCCGGGCCGAATCGGATGAACGCGCAATTACGCCGCCGATCACCGGTGCGGCCTGTTCCGTATTGTCCTGCTGCGTTTGCGGCAGCAGCGGCGACGGCTTGCCGGCGAAGTAGGAGTCGAAGCGTCCTTTCAGCGCCGCGATCAGCAGTTCGCTGCCGCGCGCCGTAGCCGGCCGGAAGCCCGAATCGGGATAGAGGCTGTATTTCGGCAGGATATCGGCGCTGTCGGAGAGCCAGCTGTCGGGTGAGGAGTGGAGCAGTTCGGCTACCTCTCGCCCCTGTTGCTGATCGCGATCGATGCGCAGCGGCGAGGCCCAGTTCATGGTCAGCTGGCGCAGTGATGCGGTGATCGGATGCTCGCTGTTCAGGCCGTCGTCGCGGATATCGGGGAACAGCGGATAGGGCATCATGCGGATTTCGTTCACGGCAATCGAGCCGAGCTGGCGGCGCACCGGAATCGGCAGTGCGGCGCTGTGCGGGTCGAACACCAGCGTCTTATCGATGGTGATACCGAAATGCTTCAGCCACGCCTCCAGCCCGGAATCATGCCTGCTGGCCGCGAGCGTATTGCTGATATCGATATCGAACGGCGATGTCGCAATGACAACCGAGCCGCCCTGCATCAGGAACTGATCGATCGCGAAGATCTGTTTCTGATCCAGCTTGTCCGGCGCCAACAGCAGCAACAGATCGGCATCGGCCGGCACATGGCCGTCTTTCAGATCGGCGTCGATCAGGCGCACGCTGCCGGCCAGCGCATCGCGCAGCTGCTGATAACGCTTGCCGCGCGGCGCCGGCAGATACGGATTCGGCGGCGCGGCCGGCGCAGGCGGCGTGACAATCGCAACGGTTTTCATATAGCCGGGCGCCATGCGCTGAATGGCTGCGGTAATTGCGCGCTGCAGCGCATCCTTGCTCAGCTCGGCTGGCAGCGGCACCTGCGCGGTCGTATCGCCCTGTTGCAGCACCATATAGAACCAGAACGGTTGCGGATCGAGCAGGCTGGCCACCTGCGGCGCGAAGCCGTATTGCCGTTCCAGCTGGCGCGCCAGCTGGCCGCCGTCAGCCTCCGGATCGCTGAAGTCGACCTTCAGCTTGCCCTGCGCCTGCTGCTGCATTTCGGTCAGCATGGTCTGCAGCTGCTCGCGCAGCGTTTTCAGTTCCGCTGGCAGACGCTCTGGCGCGGAGATATAGGCGTGGAAGCTCAGCGGCCGGCGCAGCGATGCGAACGGGTTGCCGCCGGCCTGATAGGCCTGCGTCACCTTGCGGATCGCGCCGGTGATCGCGTATTCCGGGTTTTTCAGCGCCACTTCCGGATCGCCGCCGCTGCTCTGTTTGACCTCGATCAGATCCTGAATGCCGAGCACCTGAAACTGGTCGCCGTAAGCGATCAGTAGATTGAAATAGGAGTTGACAACGCCGGCCTCATAGCGGCTGGCCATCCGGAACGGTACCGGCCGGATGCCGTAGCGCTCGGCGGCCTCAGCCTCCAGCGCCTGATCGCTGTGCGGATCGACGAACTCGACCTGCACCCGCTTGCCGCCGGCGACGCCGTACTCCTTGAGCAGATCCTCCAGCTGCGGCGCCAGCGGCTCCAGCAGCGGATGCGTTTTTGCAGAGAAGTAGCCGCGGATCAACAGCGGCTCCTGCAGCCCCTGCAGTGTGTTGCGCGTCGCCTGCGACAGCGAATAGATCCGCCCGTCGGTCAGGTCGGCGCGCAGCGCAGTGATCGGCGCAAGCCACAGATTCAGCAGCAGCGCATTGACGATGACTAGGCCGGTCAGCGCCAGCCAGCGGCGATGCCCCGGCGCACCCGAACTGCCGGCCCAGCGCAGCCGCTCTAGCGTCAGCCGGTTGAGCATCAGGAAGATTGCGACGATCGACAGGTAGTAGACGATATCGCGCAGATCGAGCACGCCGCGCGTAATCGAATCAAAGCGCGAACCGGTGCCGATCAGGCGCAGCAGCGATGCCGTGTCGCGGTCAAACAGCGCGGTCAGCAGATCCGAACCGATCAGATAGAACAGGGCTGCGACCGCTGCGCTGAGGATCAGTGCGACAATCGGATTGTCGGTGCGCCCGCTCATATAGAGGCCGATTGCGAGATAGGCGGCGGCCAGACAGAGGCTGGCCAGATAGCCGCCCCAGACCGGCCCCCAGTCCAGCGGCCCGAGCAGTGATACGGTGAGCGGAATCGGCAGCGTCAGCAGCAGCGCCAGCGCAACCAGCGCCAGCCCGGCCAGAAACTTTCCGAGGATCAGCGCCCATGGCGACAGCGGGGCGGTCAGCAGGCTCTCCAGCGTGCCGCCGCGCCGCTCCTCCGACCAGCTGCGCATTGTCAGGGCTGCGACCAGAAAGATCAGCAGTACCGGCATCCATGTAAACAGCGGTTTCAGGTCGGCGATATTGCGGGCGAAAAAGGCTTCCGCCCAGAAAAACAGGAACAGATTGACCGCCAGAAACGCGGCCAGAAACAGCCATGCGGCGGGCGATGCGAAAAAACCGCGGAACTCCTTGCGACATACTTCGATGATGCTGTTCATCACGCATGCTCCTCCATCTCTGTCTGATTGCTCTGATTGACGTCGGCGAAGACCGCTTCCAGATCACGAACCTCCGGCTGCAGCGCATAGAGACGGTCGCCGTGATCGAGCACGGCCGCCGCGACCTGCGGCGCGATATGCGGCGGCGCATCCAGCGCATAGAAGTGGTGATCTTCGATGCCGGCGCGGAGGCTCACTGACTCGACCCCGTCGATCTGTTCCAGATAGGCGATGGCCTCCGGATTATCGATTCGGAGCAGCAGCGTATGGACGCTGCGCAGCGCATCCAGCGTCGAATCGACGACCAGTCGGCCGGCGCGCATAATCAGCACGCGTTCGCAGACCGTCTGTACCTCCTGCAGGATATGGGTGGAGATGATCACCGTGGCCGATTCGGCCAGCTCACGGATCAGGTCGCGCATCTGCCTGATCTGGGTCGGATCGAGGCCGTTGGTCGGTTCATCGAGAATAATAATATCGGGGTTGTGCAGAATCGCCTGCGCGACGCCGACGCGCTGGCGATAGCCGCGCGACAGCGTATCAATCGGCTGCAGCGCCTTGTCCGCCAACGCAGTGCGCCGGATCGCCGTCGCCACGGCGAGATCGAGTGCGCTCTCCGGCAGCCGGTGCAGGCGCCCCTGATACTGCAGATATTCGATCACATTCATTTCGGGCCAGACCGGACAGTTCTCCGGCAGATAGCCGATGCGGCGCTGGATCGCACTCCTATCCTCGCCAATGCTCAACCCGTCGACGCGGATGCTGCCGGTCGTCGGTTCGAGAAAGCCGGTGATCATTTTCATGATCGTCGATTTGCCAGCGCCGTTATGCCCGAGCAGGCCGACAACTTCGCCCGGCCGGATTGTGAATGAGACATTGTCGACTGCGGTAAAATCGCCGTAGCTGCGACTTAAACCGTTGATTTCAATCATAAACACACCCCGATAACAGCATAGTGTTGTGATTAAAAACCGTTTTATAGGCAGGTCATTTATCAATTTCAAGGGGCGGGAGGGGCGCGCAGCCGGGCCCACTCAGTGATCCGGGCCACAATCTTTTGCGCCGATGCTGCTAGCATGCGCGGATGCGATTCAGACGACTGAAACAGAGCCTGCTGCTGCTGATTACGCTGCTGATGGTCGGCAACTGCAGTCCGGCCCGCGCCGTACACGGCGCGGCTGGCGGCGCGCGCAGCCTCGTCGTCACGGCTACCGCCTATAATTCGCTGTCCGCCCAGACCGGTCGGCGTCCGTCGATCGGCGCGTGGGGCGATCATCTGAAGCCGGGCATGAAGGTGATCGCCGTATCTCGCGATCTGTTGCGCCTCGGTCTGACCCACAATAGCCGCGTCACGATCGACGGACTGCCCGGCGTCTACCGGGTTCAGGACAAGATGAACAAGCGCTGGCGGCGTAAAATCGATATCTATATGGGCCGCGATGTACGGGCGGCCCGCCGCTGGGGCAAACGCAGGGTGACGATCCGCTGGCGCGCCGGCTAGTCCGACGCGGCCGCTCTGCATTGCTGCGCACAGCATCAGCAATATTTTCGACAATATCAGTGCTGTCGGGCGATTTCCGGACCGGCTGTTTCTCATACTGCGCATCCGGCATCGGTTTCAGGCAGATGCTGTTTTCCCGATCAATCGCGGCTGCGCGCCGATGGCCTTAGCCGCTGCCCGGATCAACAAATACTTGACAGTCGCTTAAACATATATTTATTGTCCGCCTTCAATAAGATGTGCCAAGAGTAGGTGTTATGTCTGCAGTCTGTGCGAATTATTGAGCGCGGGCCGGTAACGGAGGTGGAGCATGCGAGCATGGAAAACAGCGGTCGGGACAGCTATCGCGTTCTGGTTTGCGCTGAGCGCCGGCGCGGCAAATGCCGCGGACGGAATGACGATACTGCAGCAGCGCTGCGCGGCCTGTCATAATCTGAGCGGTCCGCTGCCGGCGACGCTGGCTGAACTGCATAAACGCAAGGGACCGGACCTGCTTTACGCCGGCAATAAGTATCGCCGGGCATGGGTCGAGCAGTGGCTGCAGCATCCGCAGCGTATTCGGCCTGCCGGCATGTTTTATCGCGACCATATCAAGCCGGGGCCGAAGCGGGATCTCATTGACGCCTCGACGCTTGCGCCCCATATGCAGCTGAATGCAGCCGATGCGAAAGCGGTCGCGGCGGCGCTGGCCGGGCTGAAGGCCAACAGCGCATTGATCTCGGCAGAGAAGCATGATCCGGGCATGGCGCCCGGCCCGCTGGGCGAAATGATGTTCGACAAGATCTATGGCTGCATGGCATGTCACCAGATCGAGCCGGGTTACGGCGGCCTCTCCGGCCCGGAGATCTATACGGCCGGCAAACGGCTGACGCCCGAATTCATGCTCAGCTATATCCGCAGTCCGCAGGCCTGGGATCCGAAAATATGGATGCCGAACAAACATGTGCCAGATGCCAATCTGCAGAAGCTGGTCAACTATATTCTGGAGCTTTCCGAGGTGAATTTCGATGAATAGATATATCCTGACCATAGCTATCGCGTCGCTGTTGCCGCCCGCGATCGCGCAGGCCGAATCAGCGGCGGATAATTACAACACCTACTGCATTCAGTGCCACGGCATGCAGGGCAACGGCATGGGGCTGAATGTCCAGGATATGTCCGTGCAGCCGCGCGATCATACCGATGCCAAGGCGATGGGCGGCCGTTCCGACGCCGAACTGTTCAAGGTGATCAAGGAGGGGGGGCTGGCCATCAACAAGTCGGCCTTGATGCCGCCGTGGGATGCGACATTCAGCGATGATGAGATTCACGACTTGGTCAAATATCTGCGCAAGCTGTGCAAATGCGGCGGTAGTGCAAGTTAGCCGATACTTTAAACAAAGTATGGCTGGTGGCCGGCTTGGCGGCTGCCGGGGAAACACGGAGTTGTCTGTTGTTTCCTGCTGACATCCTGAAGAGACCAGGTTGTCCCAAGGCCCGTAAACGGGTGTTTACACAACAGAGGAGGTAGCAATGAAGCTATTGAAAACAGGTGCGCTTTCATGCGCAGCCATCGCAATGATGGCAGGGATTACCGCTCCGGCGGCGATGGCCAAAACCGTCAAGGTGACGATGACGGCCATGGAAACCGAGGTCGTGATCGATAACAAGGGAACCAAATATCCGGCGTGGACCTTCGATGGCACGATCCCGGGCAAGGTCGTGCGGGTCAAGGTCGGCGATACGGTCGATTTCACGCTGATCAACCCCAAGAGCAACAAGAATTCGCACTCGATCGATTTCCATGCCGCCGAAGTTGATGTACTCAACGAGTTTGGCGCGGTGCGGCCGGGCCATAACAAGCATTTCATTTTCAAGGCGAAACGCCCCGGCGTCTACATGTATCACTGCGGCGCCAATCCGATGGTGCAGCATATTGCGCGCGGCATGTACGGTGTGATTCTGGTCGACCCGAAGAGGTATACCAAGGCCTATCCGAAGCCGGATCGCGAATATGTACTGGTTCAGTCGCAGTATTTCCCCGATGCCGAGAACTACGCAGCGATGCTGGAGAACAAGGGCTGGACCAATGCGCTGATCAACGGAAAGATCTTCAATTACGATCCGGTACATGATGCCAACGCTACCAAGGTACTGATGGCTAAGCCGGGCGAGCGCGTACGTATCTATTTCGTCAATGCGAATATCAATATGCCGGTCGCATTCCACCCGATTGCCGGTATCTGGGACCGCGTCTATGTCAACGGCAACCCGAAGAATGTGCTCTATGACGTGCAGACCTACGGCGTGCCGGTGGCCGCGGCCAGCACATTCGATATCGTCTCACCGTCCGATCGCGCAACCAATAATGCAATTGTTGACCATACGATGAGCGCTGCGTTGCGCGGTGCGATTACCGTGCTGATGAACCGTCCGGATGCTGACCCGAAACTGGGCAAGGGCGACAATATCCTGATCCGATAATTCCGGATTGTCTGCTGGTATAATGATCGGGGAGGGGCGTTGCCCCTCCCTTTTTTTGCCGGCAGGCCGGAGGGGAGGCATATGATGAGCGGGTTCAGTAACAGCTATTTCGCCGAGGTGCATCGCCCGTTCTTTTCAGCCGGATTGCTGTTTGCTGTGGTCGCAATCATGCTCTGGCTGCTGCAGCTGATGGGTGCTGCGCCCTACGCATTGCCAGTGGCACAGGCTGGCGCAGATGGTCTACTTCTTTTATCCGTTTTTCTTTTTTGGATTCCTGCTGACGGTATTTCCGCGCCTGTTGAGCGTAGCGACGCTGTCGCCGTTTGTTCATGCCGTGCTGTCGCTTGGTTATCTCGCTGCCGCGCTGCTGTTCACTTTCGGCCTCTATGCCGGCGCGATCTGGGCGCTGGCCGGCGTTGCGCTGGCCGTTGTGATTGCGGCAGCGATCACGGTTGCGCTGCTGCGCATGTTACGCAACTCGCGCAATCGGGACAGGCGGATGCCGTTGTTCATGTGGATCGGTATCACCTTTGCTGTGCCGGGGCTGCTGGCGCTGGCAGCGTCGATTGCTTGTGACAATGATCGCTGGGGCATGATCTCCGAAGCGATCGGCATCTACGCCTTTCTGCTGCCGACGATCTATGCGGTCGCCTATCGCATGGTGCCGATCTTCACGGCCATCAGCGGCCGCGATGTCGTGCGCCGGCGTTTCGGCCTGCAGGCGCTGTTGTTCTGGTCGCTGCTGCGGATGGCGGCAACGACGCTGGGTTGGCATGATTGGCTGTGGCTGCCCGATGCGGGGCTCTGTGTCGTTGTGGCGCTGCAGTGCCGACAGTGGCGGATCTGGCAGCCGAAGCAGGATCTAATCCAGTCTGTGCGGCACTGGGCGCTGTTCTGGCTTCCGCTGGCGTTTCTCTTCTCGGCCGTGATCAATATCGCCGAGCTGGTCAGCGGTGAACGCAGGCCTGCGCTGCAGCTGGGCGCGCTGCATGCGCTGCTGCTCGGCGGTTTCGGCACGCTGCTGCTCGGCATGATGACGCGGGTGACGCTCGGCCATGCCGGCCGCGCCGTGCGGGCCGATCAATATAGCGGACGACTGTTGTCGCATTCCAGCTGGCCCCGGCGCTGCGCCTGCTGGCCGCAGTTCTGATCGCCGCATCGCTGCCGCGCTATGACGAGACGATTATCGCATCCGGCGCGGTATGGCTGCTGGTCTTCCTGATCTGGGGCTGGCGCTATCTGCCGCTCTATTATCGTTGAATAATCAGCTGCCGCTCTCCGCGCAATAATCAGCCTGCGCCGGCTGGGGAGCTGTCAGCGTTGCGGGCGTATGCCGATCCAGATTGTGTGACGTTTGTCGGCCTGATTGCGATGGGCGCGGACGCGCTGTTGGCT
>CAYSMR010000056.1:0-10482 GCA_964432195.1 uncultured Zetaproteobacteria bacterium
CCAGCCGCTGCGCATCGAGCTGGTCGCGCGATAACGTCTCAATCTCCTGACACAGCCCCTGAACACTGACAACCCCCAGTGTCGCGGCGCTGCCCTTGAATGCATGCACCTGATCGAGAAAGCGGCCCGCCTGCCCTGCCCGGGCATAGGCAGCCAGCTGCGTCAGATGCTCTTCGCCGCTCGAAAGAAAGGTCTGCAGCAGATGCCGGCGCTTGTGTGGCGACGTGATCATCCCGAACAGATCATCTAGGGCGACATCATCGAGCACCCGCTCAGCTTTCCTTTCATCCGTACAGTCGCCCGCTTCGGTAGGTTCAGGCTGTTGCGCATCGCGGCCGCAGGCGGCCAGCTTCTCCAGCAGCTCCTCCATCCGCAGCGGCTTGATCAGATAACCACGGGCGCCGGCCTGCATACACTCCCGGATCGTAGCCGACTGCGCATCGGCACTGAGTATCAGCACCGGCGTGCGCCCCTCTGTATCCATAAAGCGGAACTGCCTGAGCACATCCAGTCCGCCGATTTTGGGCATATTGAGATCCAGCAGCACAAGGTCGAACGCTTGCGCGCCGGCCAGCGCCTCCAGCGCCTGCTCGCCATCCTCGACCAGATGAACCCTGTGACCGGCCTGATGCAGCATGGCCCGGATCACCTCCTGATTCACTGGATTATCCTCCGCAACCAGAATCTGCATCGGATCAGCCGCCTGTCGGCGCTGCAGCGCATCCGCTATGCAGATCACATCGCCGGAATATGCGCCGGCAGCGCGGCCGTAAAGCGCGTGAAACAGCAACGAGGCCTGCAACGGCAGCCGCAATACCGCCGCACAGCCATCAACCGGCAATGTCTGGTTCAAACATTCCTCCGAATCGATCAAAATCAGTTTCGGCGCGTTCTGCCGGCCATCCGGCACGCGCCGATTCAGCAGCTGCAGCAGCCGATGCGGCGGCGACTGCAGCATCGATATCTCGACAATACAGGCATCGCACTGTCCGTCATCCAGCGCCGCCAGCAGCTCAGCCTCACTCTCCACCTGCCGATGTGAAGCCACGCTCCACCCCTGCAACAGAGCATCTAGCTGCTGCACGCACGCCGCCCCGGTTAACAGCAGCAACTGCAGCGGCGGCAACTGCCCCGCTGCAGCTGTGCCTTCAACGGCCTCGTCTGCGGCGAACTCAAACGGCAGCGAAATAACAAATGTGCTCCCTTCGCCGGGCCTGCTCTGCAGCCTGATACCGCCGCCCATCAGTTCGCTCAGATGCCGGGCAATCGTTGTCCCCAATCCAGTACCGCCGAAACGGCGGGTGATGCTGCTGTCGGCCTGCGTAAACAGTTCAAAGATTCTGGCCTGCTCGGCCTCGCTCATGCCGATGCCGCTGTCCTGCACGATGAAATCGAGCCACAGATGGTCGCCTGCCTGTTCATCGTCGTCAGCACCTGCATGCCTACGCTCGACGCGCACCTCCACGCCGCCCTGCTCAGTAAACTTGACCGCATTGCCGATGATATTCACCAGCACCTGCCGGATCCGCGCTGCATCGCCGCGCAAAATGGACGGCACGTCCGGCGCGATATAGAGGTGCATAGCGATCCCCTTGGCAGCAACCTGTGCCTCGAACATATCCACAGTGCCCCGCATCAGGCGGCGCAGGTCAACCGGCTCAATGACCAGCTCCATCTTGCCGGCCTCGATTTTGGAGATATCGAGAATACGCTCGATCAGGCCAAGCAGATGGCTGGCCGATTCATGGATCACCCCGGCATAGCGGCGCTGCTGCCGGCTCAGAGACGACGCCAGCATCAGATCATTCATGCCGATAATGCCATTGAGCGGCGTACGCAGTTCATGGCTCATGTTGGCGATAAAGCGGGACTTGGCGAGATTGGCCGCTTCCGCCGACTCGATTGCATGGTTCAGCTTGCGGATCAGAGTCGCCATGAACACCGGCACGACCGCGAGAATAATCAGCACCGACACCACCAGCGCCGGATGCTGATGCCAGAACGGCGCCAGCAGCGTGATCGGGATAAACGCCGCCAGCGATATCAGCGTCGCATAAACCAGATAATTGAGCCCAAAACGGAAACCATTGCCGGTGATAATCCACAGATAGATCGTGACAAATACAACGCCAGCCTCGCCGTCAGCCATAATCACGCCGAGCGACACCATAATCACATCGGCCGTGATTCCGGTCAGTCGCCGCACCCGGTTCGGGGCCGGCGAGCGCACAATCCAGAACAGTCCGCCCAGCGACAGCGGCAGATAGGCCAGCGCCAGCGACCAGGCCAGCGGCATATCCTCGAAATAGAAATAGATGCAAATCAGCGATACGATCAGAATACGAAACAGCGCCTGCTCATGCTCGCTGTCGGAGTGCTGCTGCAGCCCTCTTCTGATCTGTTGCAGCTGATCTATCATCTGCCTCAGACTGTCAGTCATCATATCAGACGGAAAGCAAATATTCTGCCAGAGGGCTATCTATCACTGTCGGGATTTCGAGGCCGGTATTGCAGACATTCCAGACTCGAGGCTGCGCGCACATCATGGCAGGGGAGCATTGCGGACTTGAAGCCGAAAGCGCGACAGCCATGCGGCCGGGCCGGATCCCAGCTGACATAGTAGTGCCGGCAGCTCAGACATGGCAGCCGGCGCGATGTTCGCAGCGATTCAGCCGTCGTCGACATCCACCTGCACCATACCGTCGGCAATACGCACCGGAAATGTCCCGATATCCTCATAGGCCGGCGGCGTCAGCGCACGGCCGTCGCGGATGCAGAAACGCGCGCCGTGACGCGGACAGATAATCTGATCGCCCTCGCAGGCGCCGCTGGCCAGCTCGCCGCCGTCATGACTGCAGACATTCTCGATCGCATAATACTCGCCGTCGAAATTGAATACGGCAATTTCGCAATAGGGCGTCCTGATGATTTTCCGCCCGCCCGGCAGCAGCTCGCCCTGCGGCGCCACATCGATCCATTCAGCCATGATTCACTCCTGTCCGTCCGTACTCCGGGTCTAGAACATGCCCAGCTGCAGCCGCGCCTCATCGCTCATCATCGAACGATCCCAGACCGGGTCGAACACCAGCTGCACATCGACATCATGCACATACTCAACCCCCAGCACCTTGCTGCGCACATCATCAACAATAAACGGCCCCATGCCGCAGCCCGGCGCAGTCAGCGTCATGACGATATCGACATGATTGCGACCTTCGTCAGTTTCGACGACATGCACGTCATAAACCAGCCCGAGATCGACAATATTGACCGGAATCTCCGGGTCATAACAGCTTTTCAAGACATCCCAGACCGCCTGTTCGTCAACCGGACCGGCATTGCTCTCGGAAGCCGCACCGGCCGGCTGCGCGGCATCGGTCATCACATCATCAGCCCGCTCATCGCCCCCGAAGCCCAGCGCATCGGCATCCCGCCCCTCGACGCGAGCCAGATTGCCGGCCACGCTGACCGTATAACTGCCACCGAGCTCCTGCGTGATCATAACCGTTGCGCCGGCCGGGATCGTCACCGGCGTGCCGAGCGGAATCAGCACCGCATCGACATCGCGCGTTGTCGTAATCGTCTCGCCTGTATGGTTTCCACCTGCGTTGCTCATTCTGTTTTCGCCACCTGACCGGAATCCTCGACTGCCGATTTCACCGTATGCCAGCAGAGCACGGCGCATTTGATCCGGCTCGGAAACTCGCGCACGCCGGCCAGTACGGCCAGCTTGCCCAGCGCCGCCTCATCGGGCGCATCGTCCAGATCGGCTGTCACCATCTGCTGGAACTGCTCAAACTTCTGTTTGAATTCGGAGAGCGGCGTCCCCTTCAGCGCCTCGGTCATCAATGATGACGAAGCGACCGAAATCGCGCACCCCTCACCCTCGAACGACACATCCTCGATGATACCCTGATCGTTCACATTCAGATATACATGCAGCTTGTCGCCGCAGAGCGGATTATAGCCGTCGGCCTCGTGATTATAGCGCGTCAGCTTGCCAAAATTGCGCGGCGATTTGTTATGATCGACAATCACCTGCAGATACAAATCTCTCAAATCAAACATCCTAACCCCAATTCGCCGCAATCCACGCAACCGGCGGATATAATCTGCACTGGCCGAGGACGGCCTTGCGCCGAACAGATCATACGAAGATCGCCTGCGCCCGCTCCAGCGCCGCGAACAGCACATCGACCTCGGCCTCGGTGTTATAGATCGAAAACGATGCGCGCGCTGTCGCCGCCACATTGAAAAACTGCATCACCGGCATCGCGCAATGATGACCGGCCCGGATCGCCACCCCTTCGCGATCGACAATCGTGCCCAGATCGTGCGGATGCACACCATCGAGCACGAACGAGAGCACGCAGGCCTTCTCCGCCGCCGTACCGATCAGGCGCAGGCCGTCAAACGCCTCGGCCCGACGCGTCGCATAGGCCAGCAGCGCCTGCTCGCGCCGCGCAATCGCCTCGAAGCCGATCTCCCGGATATAGTCGACAGCCCGACCGAAGCCGATCGCGCCGGCAATATGCGGCGTACCGGCCTCAAACTTGTAGGGCAGCTCGTTGTATTCGGTCCGCTCAAACGTGACCATGCGGATCATGTCGCCGCCGCCCTGATAGGGCGGCATCGCTTCCAACAGGCTCTCCCGGCCGATCAGCACACCGATGCCGGTCGGGCCGTACATCTTGTGGGCACTGGTCACATAAAAGTCACAATCCAGCACCTGCACATCCACCGCCAGATGGGCCGCAGCCTGCGCCCCGTCCAGCAACACCTTCGCACCGACCGCATGCGCCCGGTCGATGATCCGCGCGACCGGATTGATTGTTCCCAATGCATTGGACATATGCGCGACGCCGACCAGCTTCGTGCGTTCACTGAGCAGCGCCTCGAATGCATCGATCATCAGCTCACCGCGATCATTGATCGGTGCCACCTTCAGCGTCGCGCCGACATGCTCGCAGAGCATCTGCCACGGCACGATATTGGAGTGGTGCTCCATATGGGTGATCAGCACCTCGTCGCCGGCGCGGATATTGGCGCCGCCCCACGAGCTGGCGATCAGATTGATCGCCTCGGTCGCGCCGCGCGTGAAAATCACCTCGCACTCGCTGCGCGCATTGAAAAAAGCAGCGATGCGCTTGCGCGCGCCCTCGTAATCGGCCGTCGCCCGCTCGGAGAGCGCATGCACGCCGCGATGCACATTGGCATTGTCATGCGCATAATAGCGGCTGACCGCATCGATCACGCACTGCGGCTTCTGCGTCGTCGCTGCATTATCCAGATAGACCAAGGGCTTGCCGTAGATCTGCTGCTGCAGCACCGGAAAGTCGGCCCGGGTCTGTTCGATATCAAACATAGGAAACACCCTCTTTCGCGACCGGCACGCTCATCCCAGCAACCCTTCCAGCTCCGCCATATTGGGCAGTTTGGCAAAGGCCTTCCGCTCGACAAAGCGGCGCACAGCCGGCAGATCCATGCCGACCAGCAGCTCATCGGCAAAGGCGAAGATCAGCATCTGGCGCGCCGCATCCTCCGACAGGCCGCGCGATTTGAGATAGAAGAGCTGGTTCTGATCGAGCTGGCCGACGGTCACGCCGTGGGCGCACTTCACATCGTCGTTATAGATCTCCAGTTCGGGCTTGGTATCAATCTCGGCATGCCTGCTCAGCAGCAGATTGGCATTGTGCTGGGCCGAGTCGGTTTTAAACGCCCCTTCCGCGACAACAATCTTGCCGTTGAATACGCCGTGCGCGCGGCCGTCGAGCACGGTCCGGTAGTTCTCGCGGCTCTTGCAGTGCGGCGCATTGTGATCAATGCGGGTATGGTGATCGATATGCTGACGACCGGATGCGACAAACAGACCGTTGAGCTCGCATGCCGCGCCGCTCTCGGCCAGATCGACAACAATATCGGCCCGAGACAGAGCCGCTCCAAGCTCGACAGCATGCAGCCTGTAGCGGCTGTCGCGCTGCTGGCACACATCGACGCGCCCCGTATGAAACTGCTGCGTTCCGTCCATCTGCAGCCGGTAGTGGGTCAGCTGCGCCTGATCGCCCAGCCGAATGCAGGTTGCGACATTGCTCAGGGATGCATCACCGGTCGCGGCAAAATGTTCGATCAGCGTCGCCTGCGCGCCGCGGCCGAGCATAATGCCGCTGCGCAAATGAGCCGTACCGCCGCCGACATGCACCATATGGAGCGGTTTATCGAGCACGACGCCATCGTCAATGCAGGCGCACAGGCCGTCCGCAGCCAGTGCGGCATTGGCGGCCAACAGGCCGCTGAACAGCGGAGCGCCCTCATCCAGCGCAAACAGCGACGAGAGCTTATCATTATCTTGCTCGTCCAGTAGCGCTGACAGCGGCTGCAAACGCACGCCGGCCGGCAGCGTCGAGTGCTGCGGCTGAAACTGACCGGCCGCAAATACCAGCCGGTAGGCATCCAGCCCATCGATCGCATGATCGGGCAGCCCCTCGACCGTCTGCGTCGACGGCAGCCACCACTGATCGCCGAGCGCCGCCGTCAGACGCGACATATCAGTATATTTCCAGTCCTCATCGCTGCGCTCGGGGAGACCTGCGCGGGCAAACAGTTCGGCAGCCCGGCGGCGCATCGCCTGCACCGTTGCAGCGCCGGGCAGCGCGGCGGTATCCAGCACCAGATCGCTCATGCGCCGGCCTGCGCGGCTTCCGTCTTGACCCAGTCATAACCGCGCGACTCCAGCTCCAGCGCCAGATCCTTGTCGCCGGTTTTCAGAATCCGGCCGTCGGCCAGCACATGCACGTAGTCCGGTTCGATATAGGCGAGCAGGCGCTGATAATGAGTGACCATGATAATCGAGCGCTCCTCGCTGCGCAGCGAATTCACGCCCTGCGCGACAATGCGCAGCGCATCGATATCGAGTCCTGAATCGGTCTCGTCCAGCAGCGCCAGCGCCGGCTCCAGAACGGCCATCTGGAAAATCTCGTTGCGCTTCTTCTCGCCGCCCGAGAACCCCTCATTGACGCCGCGCGACAGAAACGACTGATCGAGCTCGACCAGTTTCGCCTTCTCCCGCACCAGCTGCATGAACTCCATCGCATCGAGCTCCTGCAGCCCCTGATGCCTGCGCTTGGCGTTGATGCCGGCCTTAAGCATATAGGTGTTGTTCACGCCGGGGATCTCAACCGGATACTGGAAGGCCAGAAACACTCCTTCCCAGGCCCGCTCCTCCGGACTCATCGCCAGCAAATCCTTACCCTGATAGGTCACCGACCCGGCCGTCACTTCATAACCGTCGCGGCCGGCGATCACGTTGGAGAGCGTCGATTTGCCGGAGCCGTTCGGCCCCATGATCGCATGCACCTCACCGGCGCCGATCTCCAGATCGATACCGTTCAATATCGCCTTGCCGGCGACCGATACATGTAAATTTTCAATCTTTAACATCTGTTTATAACCTTCTGTACCACGAAAGAGACAAAGATCGCAAAGCCATTCTTCGCATCAGCCTTTGCTCGCTTCCCCTGCCTCGCGGTGAATTCTTTTATCCCACTGCGCCTTCGAGGGACACTTCCATCAACCGGTTCGCCTCGACGGCGAACTCCATCGGCAGTTCGTTGAACACATCCTTGCAGAAGCCGTTGACGATCATGTTCACGGCATCCTCTTCGGAAATGCCGCGGCTCTGGCAGTAAAAGAGCTGATCCTCGCCGATTTTCGACGTCGTCGCCTCATGCTCCATTGTCGCGGTCGGATTTTTCACCTCGACATAGGGGAACGTATGCGCGCCGCACCGGTCGCCGATCAGCAGGCTGTCGCACTGGGTAAAGTTGCGCGCCCCCTCCGCCGACTTGGCGATACGCACCAGCCCTCGATAGGCCTGCTGGCCATGCCCGGCGGCAATGCCCTTGGAGACAATCGTACTCTTGGTCCGCTTGCCGATATGGATCATTTTGGTGCCGGTATCGGCCTCCTGCCGCATCTTGGTCAGCGCCACCGAATAGAACTCACCGACCGAATCGTCGCCCCGCAATACGCAGCTCGGATATTTCCAAGTGATCGCGCTGCCGGTCTCCACCTGCGTCCAGCTCACTTTCGAACGCGCACCGCGGCAGTCAGCCCGCTTGGTCACGAAATTGTAGATACCGCCGACGCCGTTCTCGTCGCCCGGATACCAGTTCTGCACGGTTGCATATTTGATCTGCGCATCATCGTGCAACACCAGCTCGACAACGGCCGCATGCAGCTGGTTCTCGTCGCGCTGCGGCGCCGTACACCCCTCCAGATAGGAGACATAGGCGCCCTCATCGGCGATAATCAGCGTGCGCTCGAACTGACCGGTATTCATCGCATTAATGCGAAAATAGGTCGAGAGATCCATCGGACAGCGCACGCCCTTGGGGATATAGACAAACGAGCCGTCGGTAAATACGGCCGAATTCAGCGCCGCGTAGAAGTTGTCGCCGGTCGGCACGACCGAGCCGAGATATTGTCGCACCAGCTCCGGATGCTCTCGCACCGCTTCGGAGATCGGACAGAAGATCACGCCGGCCTCTTTCAGCTTCCCCTTGAATGTCGTCGCCACCGAGACCGAATCGAACACCGCATCGACTGCCACGCCGGCTAGCATCTCCTGCTCGCGCAGCGGAATGCCGAGCTTCTCATAGGTCTCCAGCAGCTTCGGGTCAACCTCATCCAGACTCTTCGGGCCGTCCTCTTTCGATTTCGGCGCCGAGTAGTAGGAGATCGCCTGAAAATCGATCGGATCATACTGCACATGCGCCCAGTGCGGCTCGCGCATCGTCTGCCAGTGGCGAAACGCCTCCAGCCGCCAGTCGAGCAGCCACTGCGGCTCCTCCTTCATCCCCGAGATATGACGAATCACATCCTCGTTCAGCCCCGGCGGCAGCGTATCGGTCTCGATATCGGTCACAAAGCCGGCTTCATACTCCCGGTTGGCAAACGTCTCGGGTTTCCGTTCCTGGTTGGTTTCGCTCATTAGTACACCTTCGCTATCGAAGAAATGCCGCGCTGCAGCCGGAATACCGGCACAAAATCCTGCTCGGTCATATCGGCCAGTGAGATGTCTTCCAGCGCCTGCCGCACAGCCTGATTGATCCGCTTCCAGTTATTACTGGTCGAACAGACCGCATGCTGGTCGCAGGAGCCGCCATCCTCGAGATTGCACTCGGTCAGCGCGATCGAACCCTCGAAGACATGGATGATATCGCCGACATTGATCTCACTGGCCGGTCGGGTCAGACGATAGCCGCCATGCGCGCCGCGCACCGAATCGAGCATCCCCTCGTGCAGCAGCATCTGCAGAATCTTGCTGACCGTCGGCATCGGAATATGCGTACTCTCCGACAGTTCGGCCGCCGAAAAACGCTCCTGCCCGGACGCGGCCATGCGCGTCATCAACAGAATACCGTAATCGGTCAGTTTGGTCAGCCTGAGCATCATCACTCCATTCGAATGCAGCCGCATCGATTTATAGGCGACCATTCTAGTTCGCTATATAATCCGGATCAATACAGTACAGATTATGGTTATTGCTCCGCAGCCGCGCCAGATACGGTAAAACTATCGACCGGCATTGCGTTTTTCCGCGATCCGGCCTATGTTCAAATGTATCGGAGGCACGATGGAATACAGCTACCTCAACGATACGCTGATCATGCTGGCAGCCACAGTCGTCGGCGTATCGCTCTGCCTGCGCATGCATCTCTCTCCGATCCTGGCCTATCTGGGCGTCGGCGTCATCATCGGCCCGTTCGGCTTCGGACTGATCAGCGATGTCGAACATATCCGCATATTCGCCGAGTTCGGCGTCGTCTTCCTGCTCTTCTCGATCGGGCTGGAGTTCTCGGTGCCGCTGCTGATCCGCATGAAGGCGGCCGTGCTCGGGCTCGGCAGCGCCCAGGTCTGGCTGACGGCGACAATCACGGCAGCGACAGCCTGGCTGATCGGCATCGGCCCGGAGAGCGCGCTGGTGCTCGGCGGCATGATCGCAATGTCATCGACGGCGCTGGTCACCAAGCAGCTGGCCGATCAGGCCGAACTGCACACCCGCCACGGCCGCAACAGCCTCGGGATACTGTTGTTCCAGGATCTGATGGTCGTGCCGCTCCTGATTCTGGTCACCAGCCTGACCGAAACCAGCGACCGAATGTCGGCCGCGACTGTCGCCATCGCACTGGCCGAAGCGGCGCTGGCGCTACTGTTCATCTTCGCCTTCGGCCGCTGGGTATTCAGGCCGCTGTTTCGCGAGGTCGCAGGCTTCCGCTCGCCCGAACTGTTCACGCTAACTGTACTGCTGATCATACTCTGCTCGGCATGGATCACACACAGCATCGGCCTCTCGTTCGCGCTCGGCGCCTTTCTGGCCGGCGTTATGCTCAGCGAAACCGAATTCCGCCATCAGGTCGAATCGGAGATCCGCCCGTTCCGCGATCTGCTGCTCGGCTTGTTTTTCATCACCATCGGCATGAT
>CAYSMR010000057.1:0-10299 GCA_964432195.1 uncultured Zetaproteobacteria bacterium
GGCTGGCCCGCATTCGCGTGGCCGAAGTGCTCGGTCATCCCGAATATATACTCAAAGGAATTCAATCATGAACAGAGTCTCGATATTAACACGCTGTACTGCGCTGCTGGCGGCGCTGCTGCTGATCAGCGCCGCCTGGGCCGGCGACCATGAGCACGGAGCCGGCGAGCATGCCGGTCACGGCGCTCATGAAGAGGGAGGCGGGGTCGTGAAGCTCTCCGCCGAACAGGTCCGGCAGGCCGGCATTGTCACTGCCGTACTGCAGCCGCGCGCCAATCCGACAGCGCTGACGGCGCCGGGTGTTGTGGCATTCAATGCTTATGCGCTGGCCGATATCACGACCCGGATCGACGCGGTCGTGCATGCCCGCCATGTGCGGCTCGGCGACCGGGTGCGCAAGGGACAGCCGCTGGCAACGCTGAATAGCACCGCGCTGGCTCAGGCCGAGGCCGCGTATCTGAAGAGCCGGGCCGAATACCAGCGCAGCAGGCAGGAGTTGACGCGGCTGAAGTCGCTGGCAAAACAGAAGATTGTGTCGCAGGCGCGCCTGCAGCAGGCCGAGAGCGATTTTCAGAGCATGCGCGCAGCGCTGGCCGCAGCGCGCGCGACGCTGTTCTCCTACGGACTGGAGAAGGAGGATATTGCGGCGTTACCGGAGCAGTCGCGCTACGGGCTGGTCGTGCTGCGCGCGCCGCATGCCGGCACCGTGGTCGCCGATGATTTCCGGCTCGGCCAGCATCTCGCCGCCGGTGCCATGCTGATGCAGGTGGCGGATGAATCGCGGGTCTGGGTCGAGATGCGGATTTCGGAATCGGCGCTGGCCGATATCCGGGTCGGACAGGCGGCGCAGGCGACGCCGAAAGGCGGCAACGCGCACTACTTCGGCGCGGTGATCAGCATACACCATCAGCTGGATCGCGTGACGCGAACGGCCGGCGTGCGACTGGAGATCGTCAACCGCGATGATCAGCTGCATCCGGGCATGTTTGTCAGCGCCGAAATCGCGACCGACAGCGGCGAACCGGCGCTGCTGCTGCCGGAGCAGGCGGTACAGCGGCAGGGCAGCGAACTGATCGTGTTTGTCGAGGAGGAGCCGGGTCATTTCGAGCGGCGCGAAGTCAGCATTGGCGGCATCCATATGGGGCTGGTGGTAGTGACGGCCGGCGTGCATGCCGGCGAACCGGTGGTTGTGAAGGGCGCATTCGTGCTCGCTTCGGAGCTGGCCAAGGCCGGCTTCGAAGTGCACAACCATTGAGGCGGCTATGTTTGCCAGACTGATTGACGCGGCGGTCAATAATCGCCTGCTGATTCTGATGCTGCTGGTCGGTTCGATGGGCTATGCGCTCTATGTCGTGCCGAAACTGAATCTGGATGCCTTTCCCGATGTGACCAATGTGCAGGTGCAGATCAATACCGAGGCTCAGGGGCTGGCGGCCGAGGAGGTTGAGCAACTGATCACCTATCCGATCGAGGCGGTGATGTATGCGCTGCCCGATGTCGAGGAGGTGCGCTCGATCTCCAAGACCGGCCTGTCGGTGATCACCGTGGTGTTCAAGGAAGGCACCGATATCTACTTCGCCCGCCAGCTGGTGTTCCAGAAGCTGCAGGATGCCCGCCAGACCGTGCCGGCCTGGGCAGGTACGCCGAAGATCGGCCCGAATACGTCCGGACTCGGGCAGGTGTTCCAGTATATTATCAAGGCCGATCCCGGCGCCGGTTATGACGCGCTGACGCTGCGCGCGCTCAATGACTGGGTTGTCAAGCTGATGCTGATGCCGGTGGAGGGGGTGACCGACATCCTCTCCTATGGTGGCGAGGTGCGGCAGTATCAGGTGCGCATCAATGCCGAGCGGCTGCTGGCCTACAAGCTCCATGTGTCCGATGTGGTGCGCGCGATCAGGGCCAACAACCGCAATGCCGGCGGCTGGTATCTGCCGCAGGGCGATGAGCAGCTGGTGATCCGCGGCGTCGGCTGGGTGCCGGGCGGCGAGGACGGGCTGGCGGCGATCGCGGCGATGCCGCTCCGCACCGTCAACGGCACGTCGGTGCGCGTGCGCGATGTCGCGACGGTCGCCTTCGGCGGCGAGATTCGGCAGGGCGCGGTGACGATGATGGAGCGCGGCGAGCAGGGCGAGGTGCGCAATCTCGGCGAGGTCGTGGTCGGCATTGTGCTCAAGCGTTTCGGAGCCAATACGAAGAACACGATCGACGATGTCAAGGCGCGTCTCTCCATTGTGCAGAAATCGATGCCGGCGGGCGTGACAATCCAGCCGTTCTACGATCAGTCCGAACTGATCGACAAGGCGGTCTGGACGGTCGAGAAGGCGCTGCTCGAGGCCTTTGCGCTGATTATCATCATTTTGTTCCTGTTTCTGATGAATGTGCGCGCGGCAACGCTGGTGCTGCTGTCTGTGCCGATCTCGGTGCTGTCGGCGTTGGCCGTGATGCAGCACTACGGCATCTCGGCGAATCTGATGAGTTTGGGCGGGCTGGCGATCGCGATCGGCATGATGGTCGACGGTTCGGTGGTGATGGTCGAGAATATCTTCAAGCATCTGGAGCGCAGCGCGCCCGGTGATCACGGCATACCGCTGCGGATTACCGAGGCGTCGAAAGAGGTTGCGCGGCCGGTGCTGTTCGCCGTGCTGATTATTCTGCTGGTGTTCACGCCGCTGTTTTCGCTGCAGGGCGTCGAGGGCAAGATGTTTACGCCGATGGCGCTGTCGATCTGCTTTGCGATGTGCGCATCGCTGCTGGTGGCGCTGTTCGTGATGCCGGTGCTGGCCAGTTATCTGTTCACCAAAGGGGTTCGGCACAAGCCGAGTCCGGTGCTGGAGCCGCTGGCGCGGCTCTATCATCGTCTGTTGCGGGCCGCGCTGACAGCCCGCCGGCGCGTGGTCGGCGCGGCTGCCGCCGCATTGCTGCTGACGCTTGCCGCGGTACCGTTTCTGGGTACCGAATTCGTGCCCGAGCTGGAGGAAGGGACGCTGGCCGTGCGAGCGACGCTGGCCCCCTCATCATCGCTGACCTATGCGCGCGAGATGGGTGAGAAGCTGGAGCGGGTGCTGATCGAGAACTTTCCCGAGGTGACCTATGTCTCGGCCCGTACCGGTCGCGCTGAGATTGGTGGCGATCCGGAGCCGGTCTCCAATGTCGAGCTGTTTGTCGGGCTGAAGCCGATCGAGCAATGGACCAGCGCCCATGACCGGCCGGCGCTGCAGGCCCTGATGCGCGAACAGATGGAGGTGGTGCCGGGCGTGCTGGTTGCGTTCACGCAGCCGATCGCGATGCGCGTCGATGAGCTGCTCTCCGGCGTCAAGGCGGCGCTGGCGATCAAGCTGTTCGGGCCGGATCTCGCGGTGCTGGCCGAAATGGGCAGGCAGATCGAGGCGCTGACCAAACGCATCGACGGCACGCGCGATGTGGCGATGGAGCAGATCGAGGGCGAGGGGCAGCTGGTGATCCGGCCGGATCGCAGCAAGCTGGACCGCTACGGCATACCGGTCGATGACGTGATGAGTCTGGTTGCGGACAGTATCGGCGGCGCATCGGCCGGGCAGGTGATCTCCGGCAATGAGCGCTACGATATCTATGTGCGGCTGGATGAGCCGTTCCGCAACAGCTCCGAGAGCATCGCCGGGCTGATTCTGCAGGCGCCCGGCGGGGCATGGGTGCGCCTGGGCGATGTCGCATCGATCGGCGTCGAACAGGGGCCGCCGATGATCAAGCGCGACGATGTGCAGCGCCGCGTCGTGATCCAGAGCAATGTCGAGGAGCGGGATATGGGGTCGCTGGTGGCCGAGCTGGATCAGCGCATTCACAGCGAAATCGACTTGCCACCCGGTTATACGGTGGTGTTCGGCGGTCAGTTCGAGAATCAGCAGCGCGCCCAGGCGCGGCTGATGATTGTTGTGCCGCTGTCGCTGCTGCTGATATTTCTGCTGCTCTATTTCATGTTCTATTCGGTCGGACAGGCAGCGCTGATTATGCTCAATGTGCCGATGGCGCTGATCGGCGGTATTCTGGCATTGCTGGTTTCCGGTCAGTATCTCTCCGTGCCGTCGAGTATCGGCTTTATCGCGCTGTTCGGCGTGGCCGTGCTCAACGGCGTCGTGCTGGTCGATGCGATCAATCGGCACAGGGACGATTGCGATGATATCAACGAGGCGATCTGTCACGGCGCCGAGAGTCGGCTGAGACCGGTGCTGATGACGGCGATGATTGCCGGACTGGGGCTGTTGCCGCTGCAGCTGGCCACCGGCATCGGTTCGGAGATTCAGCGGCCGCTGGCGACGGTGGTGGTCGGCGGGCTGGTCTCCTCGACGCTGCTGACGCTGTTTGTGCTGCCGTGCCTCTACCGGCGTTTCAGTAGTCGCGACTGAACGGGAGGCGGATATGGGACGGATGATACGGAATCGGGGCGTGTGGCGAGGGGCTGCATGGATTGCATCGCTTCTGCTGCTGGTCGGCTGCGCCGGCGGCGGCTCGGCAGCATGGCCGCGCGACGGTTGCGGGCGCGGCGAGGTGTGTCACGGCAATCACCATCATCATAATGCGCGCCACCATCACGGCGGCCATGATGGGGCGGCTGCGGAGCTGGATACAGAAGCTGCGCGTCGGGCGCAGGAGTGAGCGTGTCGCATCACGGCCACCATCACCAGGCGCTGAACGCTGCATTCTGGCTGACAGCTCTGTTCGCCGTTGTCGAACTGGTCGGCGGCGTGATGGCCCACTCACTGGCGCTGCTGGCCGATGCCGGCCATATGGTGTCGGACGTGGCTGCGCTCGGGCTGGCTGTGATTGCGCGCCGGATCGCGCAGCGCCCGGCTCATACCCGGATGACCTACGGCTACGGCCGCGCCCGGGTGCTGGCGGCGCAGGTCAATGGCGTGATGCTCTGGTTTCTCAGCGGCTGGATTGTATGGGAGGCGATCGGGCGGCTGGCGGCGCCTCCGCAGGTGCAGGGGGAGCTGATGTTGTGGGTGGCGGCGGCCGGGCTGGCGATCAATCTGATTATCATGCGCTGGCTGCACGGCAGTCGCGATATCAATACCCGCGCCGCCTACTGGCATGTGCTGGGCGATGCGCTCGGCTCGCTGGCCGCGGTGGTTGCCGCAGGCGTGATTCTGCTGACCGGCTGGATGCCGATCGATCCGCTGTTGTCGCTGCTGGTCACCGCGATTCTGGCCTGGGGCGGCTGGCGGCTGGTGCGCGAAACGACGCTGGAGCTGATGGATGCGGTGCCGCAGGAGCTGAATGCCGATGCGATTGCCGTAGCCGTGCGCGCCGTGGACGGCGTGGCCGGCATCCACCATATCCATCTCTGGCGGCTGCCGGCCGGCGCGCTGGCAATTTCGGCCCATATCGAGGTGGAGCGGATGGAGTGCTGGTCGAAGCTGCTGCCGCAGCTGCTGGCGACGCTGAAAGAGCAGGGGGTCGAGCACGCAACGCTGCAGCCGGAAATCTGTTGTCATGATTAACCGCTCCGGCTCAATTCGGTGAGCGGCTGCGACTGTCATCCGGGCAGTACGGATGCGGTGCAGCGGCGTACAGCTGTGGCTGCTGTTGATGAGAAATCTGTCGATGTTTGCCATCGAACTCGGCGTTGGCATTGCAGCCGAATCGACCGGGCTGATTGCTGATGCGATGGATATGCTGGCCGATGCCGCCATGTATGGCATTGCACTGTATGCGGTAGGACGGGCGGCGGACCGCCCGTTTCAGCGGCCTGTGTCAGATCGTGCTGGCGCTGCTTGTGTTGACCGATGTGGTGCGGCGGGTGGTTGCCGGCAGCGAGCCGGCCTCGGCGCTGATGCTCGCTGTCGGCCTGCTGGTGCTGCTCGTTAATCTCTGCTGCCTCTGCCTGCTGGTGGCGCACCGTCGCGGAGAGATACATATGCACGCCAGCTGGATATTCTCGCGCAATGATGTGATCGCCAATCTCGGCGTGATCGCGGCCGGCGCACTGGTCGCGCTCTCCGATTCGAATCTGCCGGATCTGTTGATCGGCGCGCTGATCGCCGTCGTGATCGGGCGCGGTGGCATGGGGACTATCCGCGACAGCGGCAGCCGCCCTGCGGTGTGATTGCGATTTGGCAGACGCTGTCATAATGTCCGGATCGCGGCCGTTGACGCGCAATCGGATCAGGAGGCGTAATATGAAACAGTTGTGGATAGGTGTGTTGCTGGCATCGCTGGTATCGGTGCAGGCCGTGGCGGCAGAGCGGGTGAAGATCGTGACAACGTTCGGCGATATCGAGCTGGAGCTGGATCGCGACAGGGCGCCGGCAACCGTCGCCAATTTCCTGCGCTATGCCCGGCAGGGCGCCTATGATGGCACGATTTTTCACCGCGTGATCGCGCGCTTTATGATTCAGGGCGGCGGTTTCGATGCGCAGATGCATAAGCGCGCCGCCGGCGCGCCGATTCGTAATGAGGCGGATAACGGCCTGCGCAATGAGTCCGGCACGATTGCGATGGCGCGCACCTCTGATCCCCATTCGGCGACCAATCAGTTCTTTATCAATACAGCCAACAACAGCTTCCTGAATCACAGCGGCAATACGCCGCGCGGTTGGGGCTATACGGTGTTCGGCCGCGTCGTGCGCGGCATGAGCGTGGTGCGGCGTATCGAGGCGGTGCCGACAGGCAGTCGCAACGGCATGCGCGATGTGCCGCTGGAACCGGTCGTGATTCAGCGCGTGGAAGTGCTTGCTGCCCCGGCGCTCGGACCGCGTCGCGACGCGTCGATGTAGTTGCTGTCAACCGATTCGCTCCGCGTGCGTTATTACAGATATGACGCGCGATCAACGGCGCGATCGAAGGAGGCAGACATGAAAACAGAGACCTGGATAGCATGGGCGGGAGCGGCGTTGTTGCTGCCGCCGTTTGCAGCGGGCGCTGATACCGGCGACCGTATCGAACGCCATTTTGATCATCGCAGCGATCGTATTGATCAGCGACTGGATATGCGGGGCGAGAGCATCAATGCTCGTCTCGATCGTCGCGGCGAGCATGCGGATGCGCAGCTGGAGCGGGCCGAAGATCGGGCTCGTGCGCACGGCCGCGAGCGACTGGCTGAGCGGATGGATCGCAGGCTCGGACTCTCCGATGCCGGCGCGCAGCTGGTGGCGGCGTTGCAGGCGTTGCCGTTGCGGCAGCAGCAGGTGTTTCTGCTGCGGGCATGGGAAGGGCTGGATGTGCAGGCGACAGCGCAGGCCATGGGCTGCTCGTCCGGCAGCGTCAAAACCCACTATGCGCGCGCCCGCAGCGCGCTGCAGTCTCGTCTGAAGGAGTATTGGCCATGAACGACAAGCAGGATTTCGAGACATTCGTGCGCCGCCGGCTGGACGAGAGCCTGGAATGCATGGATGCGGCACGCGCAGCCGTTTGAACGCGGCGCGTCAGCGGGCGCTGGCCGCCCGACCGCCAACAGCGCGACGGCGCTGGTGACGGCGGCTGC
Source organism: uncultured Zetaproteobacteria bacterium (assembly GCA_964432195.1). Taxonomy (GTDB): domain Bacteria; phylum Pseudomonadota; class Zetaproteobacteria; order Mariprofundales; family Mariprofundaceae; genus Mariprofundus. The sequence goes on from CAYSMR010000057.1 coordinate 7,463, forward strand.
GATTGCGATGCTGGTCTGGGTTGCGCCGCCGCAACCGCGATCCGGATATCGCGGTGATGGAGGATCTCGATCTGCTCGAGGATGTTGAATTTTATCAATGGCTGCAGGCGGACGGTCATGCCGGCTAGGAGTCTATCGCCGATCGTTGTGTACGGGCTGCTTCTGGGATCTGCGTTGGTCAGCGGCGTTGCGCAGCCGGCGTCAGTCCGGGAGCCGCCGGCCCGGATGCCGCGCTGCTGGAGTTTCTGGCGGAGTGGGGCGGCGATGGCGGTGCATGGCTGGAGATGCAGCTGGCGGCGGGTAGTCCCCCGATCATGGTCGCCATGATGGCGGGAGTGATGATCGTCCGGAGGAGGATGAAGATGAACGCTAGATGGTCAAGGGTGTGGTTAGCGGAGATATTGGCGCTGTTGTTGCTATGCGGCGGCGCTGCGTGGTCGTCGCTGTCGACGCAGGAGCAGCAAATACTGGCGCGCTTTCATGATCGCTGGGCGCAGTTGCCGCCGGGGCGGCAGCTGAAGTTGCGCAACGGAGCCCGGCGCTGGGCGGCGATGACGCCGGAGCAGCGGCAGTGGCGAGGCTATGGCCGGGCCGGCGTTGCCGGCCAGCAGTCGCTGCGATGCAGGCGCCGGATCCACGTTTCAACCGGCGTCGCGTAACCGGCCAGCTGTCGGCGCAGTACGGAGAGATCCGCATCGGAGATGTCGTTGCCGCGCTGCTGTCGTTGCCGGATATTGGCGGTCAGTCTGACGCTATCGATCTCCAGCCAGTAGAAATGCAGCGGCGCGCCGCAGTTGCGGGCCAGATCGTATGCCTGCCTGCGCATCACCGGATTCAGGAATGTCGCATCGAGAATGACTGGACAGCCGGCCTTTAGCGCTGAGCGGGCGGCATCGAACATGGCAGCATAGGTGTGGGCATGCATCTGCTCGCCATAGAGCGCCAGTTCGGGGTAAGAGCCGGCAATGCGTTTGCGGGTTGTATCGGAGCGGATGATGACGGCACGTTCGCGCCGGCAGCCCAGCAGCGCGAGATGGCTCTTGCCGCTGCCGGAGAGGCCGCCGATCACGAACAGGGCCGGCTTGGGGCGCCGCGCATAGTCCAGCGCCAGCGAGAAGTAGCGCCCCGCCTCGCTCAGCTGCGCTGCCGGCTCGCTCAGCTCGTCGGCCAGCATGCAGGCCACCTTGCCGCGCACGCCTGCGCGGTAGAACAGATAGAGCGGCAGCAGCGACAGACCGCCATAATCGCCGCACCGCTCCAGATAACGGGAGAGGAAGCGGAAGCCCAGATCGGGGCGGTCGCGGGCATCGCAGTCCATGACCAGAAACGCGACATCATTGATCGTGTCGATCATGTTGAAGGTGTCATTGAATTCAATGCAGTCGAACAGCATCGGGTGGCCGTTGTAGAGGGCGATATTGCGCAGGTGGAGGTCGCCGTGGCAGCGGCGGATATGGCCATCGCGGCGGCGTTGTTGCAGATCGGCCCGGCGGTTTGCCAGCTCGCTATCGGCAAATGCGTTCAGCGCGGCCAGATCTGCGGCGGAGACCGTCGCTCCGACATGTTCGGCGGCAACGGCGAGATTGGCGCGGATATGTTCGGCCAGCAGCGCGCCGGGATCGAAACCGGGAGTGCGATTGATCTCTGCGTCGGCGTGAAAGGCTGCGACATCGCGCGCCAGCATATCCATCCAGCCGGGGTCGAAGGCGCCCTGCGCCAGTCTGTTGTCGAGCAGGTCGGACTGGTCGAAGCGGGTCATTTGCAGGCAGTAATCGATAATCTCGCACTCGTTCGCGGCATCCATGTCCAGCCGGTATGCGCCGTCGCTGCGGCAGAGCGGCAGTACGGCAAGATAGAGTGGGGCGGCAAAACGGCGGTTGAGCGTCAGCTCTCGTTCGCAGTAGTGACGCCGCAGTTCGAGCGTGGAGAAATCGAGAAAACCGAAATTGACAGGTTTTTTGAGCTTATAGACATAGTTGCCGGCCAGAAAGACCCACGAGATATGGGTCTGGAGCATCTCGACCCGCTCGACCGGATGCGGATAGATGGCGGGGTTGAGCAGGGCTGTTACATGGGCCGGAATATCGGATGTGTCTGTCAAACACTGCCTCCTGAGCAAGGACTGATTGTCAGCGCTGCCATGGATGGCCTGCGATTATTCATCAGGATAGATGGATAAGAGGGCCATGCCGCCGACCGGATGCCTGTAATCAGTATCGCCTTAAACAGCACAGGCCCCGGCAGATGCCGGGGCCTGTGAAGAGGACAGTGCGCGGGGCGCATCAGCCGTGGGCGATGAACAGGCCTCGGTTGATATCACCGATGCTGACCATGCCGATAAGCTTGCCGTCATCAACCACGGGCATGCGGCGCAGGTTTTTCAGACCCATATAGGATGCGGCCTTCAGTACTGGCATGTCTGAATAGACGCTCATCGGATTCGGCGTCATGACCTCTTTGACCTTCATGCACATGACCGGCTTGTAGTGGTCTTCCATCTCTTCGAAATCGCGTGCGGTCTTGGCGTCGTGGATATATTCGCCGAAATTCGGGTAGAGCGGCAGCATGGTGTCGCGGATTGTGATAATGCCGATCAGCTTGGTGGCATCCTCGTCATCAACAACCGGCAGCGAGCCGCAGCGACGCATGACCATTTTCTGCGTCGCGTCATGCAGGGTGTCGCCAGCCTTGCAGGTGATGCTGCCATATGACATTACTTCTGAAACTTTCATGATTCCTCCCGTACATAGACCAGCAGATGCAAACTGCCGATTCATAAGCCGTACCATATCATGGAAAAACGACTTTGTGCAGATGCTTTATGCGCGATGAAATAG
>CAYSMR010000058.1:0-10043 GCA_964432195.1 uncultured Zetaproteobacteria bacterium
AGCGCAGCTCGACATCATCGACATAGCGGAACAGGGCGCTGGCAAAGGTCACATGCATATAGTCACCGTCCTGCCGCTCGATCCGCCCGCCCAGCGCCTGCATGATCTGCGGCATGCGCCGCCATGCCTCCGCATCGCCTGCCAGCGGCGCAATGGCGTGCTGCGGGTCCAGACTTGCGTGGGACAGACTGGCGGGCGATAAACCGCCGTGCATCTCTCCGCCTCTTCTTTTCGTATCGAAGCTCTCCGAACAGACGCAGTTCGGCGATTCCGAGCATGGACGCAACTGGCCGCCCTGCAGACCGAGGCGCTCCGGCGCCCGCTGCGAGAGCAGCGCCATCAACACAAATGCAGCCAGTATCAGCAGCGCTGCGGCCGCAACGATCCAAATCCATCTCATATCCATCTCTCCTGCATCGCAGACTAGGCATCTGCCGCTGCAATACGCCCCGCGACAAAATCGGGGTTTTACGCCGAACCCATGCATGGCGTGGGGTCGCGCCCCGCAGCCGGCCGCGGCAGTCTGTCAGGATGAGTCCGAATGATCGCATTCCGGCAGCAGTCGCTGCGCTTTGACAACCGTTTTATCCGGCTGCTGCCGGGCGATGCGGATCGCAGCAACCGGCCGCGCCCGGTCAACGGCGCATGCTACTCATTTGTCGAGCCTGCGTCGGTCGCGCAGCCGCAGCTGCTGATTCATGCGCCCGACCTGGCCGCGGACCTCGGCCTGCCGGCCGGCTTCTGCGCCTCCGACGCCGGCGTCGAGCTGTTCACCGGCAATACGCTGCTGCCCGGCATGCAGCCCTATGCGATGTGCTACGGCGGCCACCAGTTCGGCATCTGGGCCGGCCCCACCCCCTATTCGCACCGCGCCGACGGCCGCACCGTGCTGCGCTCGTCGCTGCGGGAGCTCCTGTGCAGCGAGGCGATGCATCACCTCGGCATCCCGACCACGCGCGCGCTGCCCCTGACGCTGACCAGTGAGCAGGTCGTGCGCGATATGTTCTACGACGGTCGCAGCGCACCGGAGCCGGGCGCGGTTGTCTGCCGCACCGCGCCGTCGTTCCTCCGCTTCGGCAGTCTACAACTCTTTGCGATGCGCGGCGATCATGCCACGCTCAAACGGCTGCTCGACTACGCCATCGAAACCGATTTCCCCCATCTCGGCGCGCCGTGCCGCGAGGTCTATCTGCAGTGGTTCGCCGAGGTCTGCCGGCGCACCGCCGAGCTGATGGTGCACTGGATGCGGGTCGGCTTCGTGCACGGCGTCATGAACAGCGACAACATGTCGCTACTCGGCCTGACCATCGATTACGGCCCCTACGGCTGGCTGGAGGATTTCGATCCCGACTGGACGCCGAACACGACCGACCGCGAAATGAAGCGCTATGCGTTCGGCCGGCAGCCTGCCATCGCCGGCTGGAATCTGGCCCGCCTCGGCGAGGCGATCCTGCCGCTGTGCGATGACAGAGTCGGACTGCAGCAGGCGCTGGATCGCTACAGCGCCGACTACCGGCAACTATGGCTGGAGATGATGGCGAAAAAGCTGGGGCTTGACGCCGTGCGGGAACACGGCGATTGCGAACGGATCGACAAACTGATCGACAGCCTGCAACAGATCTTGCCACTGTGCGACATCGATATGACGATCTTCTTCCGCAGGCTGGCCGAAATCGACAGCGACATCGATCCCGACCGCGCCGATGAGCAGACACTGATCGGGCCGCTGCTGGATGCCTGCTATGCGCCCGATGCGATGCCGGCCGATGCGCGCATGCGGATCATCGCCTGGCTGCGCCGCTATATCCGACGTCTGCGGGAGGATCGCCGCCCCCGGCGGGCGCGCCGCGCGGCGATGAACCGCGTCAATCCGAAATATGTACTGCGCAACTATCTGGCCCAAATTGCCATCGACAAGGCCCATGCCGGCGATTACAGCGAAATCGACCGCCTCCATGCGCTGCTTCAGCGCCTCTACGACGAACAGCCGGAGTATGAGGCCTATGCCGCCAAACGGCCCGACTGGGACAGAGAGAGACCCGGCTGCGCGATGCTCTCCTGCAGCTCATAGCTGTAGCTCGCGGGAGATCGGCGCTAGCATGCCGGCATGCAGATCAGTCACGATGTCCGCACCTATTATGAACGCCTCGGCGGCGAGGCCGCGCTGCGCCGGCTGGTAGCGCGCTTCTACCACCATATGGATCAGCTGCCGCAGGCGTCAGCGATCCGCGCCATGCACGCCGACGATCTGGCCAACGCCGAGGAGAAGCTGTTCATGTTTCTCTCCGGCTGGACCGGCGGCCCGCAGCTCTATATCGAACGCTTCGGCCATCCGCGCCTGCGCATGCGCCACCTGCCGTTCGCGATCGACGAGTCCGCCCGCGATCAGTGGATGCTGTGCATGCGGCACGCGCTCGAGGATGTCGTGGAAGACGCGCGCCTGCGCGAGGAGCTGTGGCAGGCGCTCCACAGCGTCGCCGATTTCATGCGCAATCAGTAGATAAAGTGCAACAGGGCCGGAGAGAACCGGCCCGGCAATCACGGCTTGCTGCCGAACTGATCAAGAAAATAGCTGCTGATCAGCAGCTCCAGCCCACCGAGTATCATGACGGCCAGCGCGATGCCGATAATGATTTTGGTCGACAACTTCATATCAGCTTCCGCCACGACAGGCGACGGTTCCGAACAATATGTTCTCTGCCGGACTCACTGCCGGCCCTGTTGTTCATCGACAATCCTGCCCAGCAGTGAGGTGACAAACTCCTTCGACTGCATATACTCCATCAGGTATGAGCTGACCTTGCGGATGCGCCGGGAAACATAGGCCGGACGGGCATGATAGCTGACCGCGTTGTAACGATTCAGCGATCTGCGCACCTGATCGGCATGGCCACTCAGGTCCATGGCGGCCGGCTGCGCGGCTGTTTTCCTGAACAGCATATGAATATCGGCCTCATCATCTGCAGAGTAGCACTCAAGCAATTCAAAACCGCACTGCGCCGCCAGCGCCTGCAATGTCAGCGGCGTGAAATTATAGATATGGGCGTAATGGAACATCCGGCCGAAGGTGGCGAACGGGCCGGTCAGATTCGGGCACTCGATATAGAGCAGCCCCTGATCCGCAATCAACCCATGCATATGCTGCAGCGCGGTTTTCGGCGACGTGAAGTGCTCGATCACATGAATCAGCAACAGCAGATCGACATCCCACCCGCTCTCCAGATCATACAGGTTTCGGTTCTCGACCCGCGCATGCAGGCGATTGCGGGTAAACGCGTTGAAATCCCGGTTCGGCTCGATGCCGGTTGCATCAAAGCCCTGCATCTCAAAATACTTCACCGTGCAACCGATACCGGCCCCGACCTCAAAGACCGAAGCGCCGGCCGGCAGATGCTTGTGCAGCTGCGCGTAGATGCGCTCGGCATTATTCCATGCACGCATCACCCGCCGGTCGGAGGGCTGGCGTTCGCCATGATACTCCTGTCGATAGCGGCTGGCATAATAATCAGCCACCTCGGCCTCATCGGGCACCGGCACATGCATCACCAGACCGCAGCCCTGACACAGGCCCGTCTGTAACGGCTCGCCGTGTCGATCCTGTCGGGAGACGATTTCAATCTCGCTACCCCCGCAGAGGTCGCATTGCACGCTATTCGTATTCATAAGCGGCACCCTAGGGAGATGCTGATTTATTGTCATCCTGACAGTCCTCCCGACAACGCCGGTCCGGACCCGGCGCGGAGGGCAACCTTATGACAGCTGGCCGAGATCGCGCACGGCGCCGCGATCGGCGCTGGTCGTCAGCGCCGCATAGGCCTGCAGCGCCTTCGATACGGAACGATCGCGCGACACCGGCCGCCAGGCCGCAGCGCCCCGGGCCTCCATCGCCGCGCGGCGCACAGCCAGCTCGTCATCGGCAATCGCCAGATGGATCGTGCGATTCGGGATATCGATCTCGATCGTATCCCCCTCCTCGATCAGGCCGATCGCGCCGCCCTCGGCCGCCTCCGGCGACGCATGCCCGATCGACAGGCCCGAAGTGCCGCCGGAGAAGCGGCCGTCGGTCAGCAGCGCGCAGACCTTGCCCAGCCCCTTCGATTTCAGATAGGAGGTCGGATAGAGCATCTCCTGCATGCCCGGTCCACCCTTCGGCCCTTCATAGCGGATAATCACCACATCGCCGGCGACGACGCGATCATTCAGGATGGCCTGCACGGCATCATCCTGCGACTCGAACACGCGCGCCCGGCCGGTAAAGCGCCAGATCGACTCGTCGACGCCGGCCGTTTTGACGATGCAGCCGCGCTCGGCGATATTGCCGAACAGCACGGCCAGCCCGCCCTCGGCCGAATAGGCGTGCTCGATATCGCGGATGCAGCCGTTCTCGCGATCGGTATCCAGCGTCTTCCAGCGCTCGGCCTGCGAGAAGGCTTCCTGGGTCGGGATGCCGCCGGGCGCGGCCCGGAACAGATGATGCGCCTCCTCGTTTTCCGGACGCATCACATCCCACGCCTCGAGCGCATTGCCGAGCGTCGTCGCATGCACGGTCGGTACATGCGCATGCAGCAGGCCGCCACGATTCAATTCAGCCAGAATGCCCATGATGCCGCCGGCCCGGTGCACATCCTCCATATGGTAGTGCTGCACAGCCGGCGCCACCTTGCACAAATTCGGCACGCGCCGGCTCATGCGATCGATATCGCTCATCGTGAAATCGACGCCGGCCTCCTGCGCGCAGGCCAGCAGATGCAGGACGGTATTGGTCGAGCCGCCCATCGCGATATCGAGCGCGATCGCGTTTTCAAACGCCTCAAAGGTCGCAATCGAACGCGGCAGCACCGATGCATCTTCCTGCTCGTACCAGGCCTTCGTGATATCGACGATCAGCCGGCCGGCCTTCAGAAACAGTTCGCGCCGGTCGGCATGGGTGGCCAGCAGCGAGCCGTTGCCCGGCAGCGCCAACCCCAGCGCCTCGGCCAGACAGTTCATCGAGTTGGCCGTGAACATGCCGGAACAGGAGCCGCAGGTCGGACAGGCCGAGCGCTCGACCGCCGCGACGTCGGCATCGGACTCGTTCGGATCGGCCGCCATGACCATCGCATCGACCAGATCGAGCATCTTCTCGCGGTTATGAATCGTCACCTTGCCGGCTTCCATCGGGCCGCCGGAGACAAACACGGCCGGAATATTCAGCCTGAGCGCCGCCATCAGCATGCCCGGCGTGATCTTGTCGCAGTTGGAGATGCAGACCATCGCATCGGCGCAGTGCGCATTGACCATATACTCGACCGAATCGGCGATGATCTCGCGGCTGGGCAGCGAATAGAGCATGCCGCCGTGGCCCATCGCGATGCCGTCATCGACGGCGATCGTGTTGAACTCCTTGGCGACGCCGCCAGCCGCCTCGATCTCGCGCGCCACCATCTGGCCGAGATCCTTCAGATGCACATGACCCGGCACGAATTGCGTGAACGAATTGACGACGGCGATGATCGGCTTGTCGAAATCGCCATCCTTCATGCCGGTCGCCCGCCACAGCGAGCGGGCGCCGGCCATATTGCGGCCGTGGGTGGTCGTGCGTGAGCGGTAAACAGGCATAAGCGTCTCCAGATCCGAATTCAGAGCGAAGCGTACCGGCACTCGACCGCCGATGCACGCGCACAGTCCGACCGGCCGGCATGGCAATTGACAAGCAGCGGATGCAGTCGGAAACTGTGGCCTATGAATGCACAGACGCTGCTGACGCAGCTATACGATACCCCCGAACAGGACATCCTCGAGCAGATCAGGCAACTGAAAGCCGAACTCGGCGATCAGGTGCTGATCCTCGGTCACCACTACCAGCGCGAGGAGGTGTTCGCATTTGCCGATGTGAGCGGCGATTCGCTCAAGTTGTCGCAGCAGGCCGCCGACACTAGCGCCCCCTATATTATTTTCTGCGGCGTCCACTTCATGGCCGAGACGGCCGATATCCTGACCGGCGACGATCAGTCCGTGATCCTGCCGGACCTGGCTGCCGGCTGTTCGATGGCCGATATGGCCGACGACGAGCAGGTCACGCGCTGCTGGAACGAGCTGGCCGAGGTGCTCAATCCGGACGAGTGCGTCACCCCGGTCACCTATATCAACTCTACCGCCGCACTGAAGGCATTCTGCGGCGAGCACGGCGGCATCGTCTGCACCTCGGGCAATGCGCGTCGGGTTCTCGAATGGAGCTGGGGCAACCGCGACAAGATCCTGTTCTTTCCGGATCAGCATCTGGGCGAGAATACCGCCGTTGCGATGGGCATTTCCGACGATCAGATGATCATCTGGGATCCGGCCCTGCCGCTCGGCGGCAATACCCCGGCCGCGATCGAGAAGGCGCGGCTGATTCTGTGGAAGGGCTTCTGTTCGGTGCATCAACTCTTCAAACCCGAGCACGCCGACACAATGCGCCGCAACCATGCCGGCATCGAGATTCTGGCCCATCCGGAATGCTCGCGCGAGGTCTGCGAAACCGCCGATTTCGTCGGCTCCACCGAGATGATTATCAAGCATGTCGAGGAGGCTGCGCCCGGCAGCAAGTTCGCCATCGCCACTGAACTGAATCTGGTCAACCGACTGCGCATCCGCTTCGCCGACAAGCCAGTCTGGTTTCTGTCACCGATGGTCTGCATGTGCTCGACGATGTTCCGCACCGATCCGCAGCACCTCTGCGCCGCGCTCGCATCGATTCGCAATGCGCAGCCGATCAATCTGATCCGCGTACCGCAACAGCAGAAGCGGTGGGCGAAGCTGGCCCTGGAAAGGATGCTGAATCTTGGATAGGGCGATGCTGATTAAAGGCGTCCTGCCTGTAATCAGGTCGAAAAGGCAAAAACGCGGTTTTGCCTTTTCTTACACAACATTGCAGGAGAGCAATGTTGTACGCATCGCGCCCGAAGGGGGCCATGCACGGATGCGTGGCATGAACTCAACCACTAACGTGGTTGATTTGGCAGGCCGTCCATGGCCTGCCAGAAAGCGCCGAATTAATCAGCGCATTCCTGGCGGCCGCCTCTACGCGCTGCTTGGCGCTCTGCTGCTCGGCGGCTTTCTCTGGGCCGCGCCATTGTCGGCGCTTGAGGCGGGCGCGGACGACAATAACCGGGCCCTGCTGCAACAGCAGATCGAGGCATTCAACCACAGCGAGGGTCGTCAGTTCGCGCCGCAAACAATCAAGCGCGCCGAGGCCTATATCGGCGCAGCGATGCTGGCGCTGGAACAGCAGCAGCGGCAGCAGGCTGATCAGGCTATGTCAAAAGCGGCCGAAACGCTGGCCGAAGCACGTCAGACCGCAGCCGACTTCAGACAGCGCTTTGCCGATCTGCTGCGCCTGCGTCGCAGTGCAACGGCGATCGGCGGAATCATCGCCTCCTCGGGCAAAGCGGTCAGCGACCTGGCCCCGACGCAACTGATTGATGATGCCGAACGCGAACTGGCGCTGGCCATCAGCACCCATGAACAGGGCAAACTGAACCAGACCAATGAGCATGCCGGCAATGCGGCTAACAACTACCGGCAGGCGCTGGACAAGACCCTGCCATGGCTGACCGAGCTGACCGCCAGCGCCATCGCCAAGGCGGCTAACACGCGCGGCAAGCAGTATGCCCCGCAGATCTATCAGGCAGCCAAAGACAAGCTGGCCGAGCTCGAAGCGTTCCTGCAGGGCAAAAGCGATCATATGCCCGAGCATCCCGAAGAGGGGCTCTATCTGGCACGTGAATCCCGCCATGTCGCCGAGCAGGTCAAGGCGTGGCGCAAAAAACGCGGCAGCCACGAGGCATTACTGCTGAAATCGCGCGTGCTGAAACTGAAGCTGGCCAATGCGCTGGAGATCAGCAATGCGACAAACCCGATGCTGACCGATATCGACGGGCGCGATCTGATCAGGGCCGTCGCGCAGCTGAAGCTGGCGCTGGCCGATGAGCGCGAGGCGCACCGGCGCGATATGGCACGGCTGGCCAGCGAATACCGGCAGCAGCTGCAGCACAAGCTGGCATCCCGGACCGATGAGCTCAAACAGCAGCAGCAGCAGCAGCTTGCCAGTATCAAGGAGGCGTTCCGCGCCAAACTGGAGCGCGAAACTTTCGAAAAGAAGCGGCAGGAGCAGCTGCGCAAACTGTTCAAACCGGGCGAGGTCGAGATTCTGGTCAATCTCGATGGCTCGCTGCTGATCCGCCTCAAGGCGCTGAAATTCGCCTCCGGGAGCAGCAAGATCGCCCCGAAATACTTCGATATGCTCGGCCGCATGAAACAGGCTATGGAGCTCTACCAGGATCGCAGGCTGCGCATTGAAGGGCATACCGACAATCTCGGCGAGGTGCGAGCCAACCAGGTCCTGTCGCTGAAACGGGCCGAGGCGGTGCGCGACTTCCTGATCTCCGCCGGTGTGGACGGTACGCGTCTGAAAGCGCTGGGCTACGGCGAAGTGCATCCGATCGCCAGCAACGAGTTCAAGCAGGGGCGCGCAATGAACCGGCGCATTGATGTTGTCATCGAGGCGCCTGACAGTGCCAGCCACGGTAATACAAAATAAATCAGCATTTCCATGCAGATCATGGATGGCTACGATTAGTTACGCAAGCGACTGACAGATAGCGACGGCGAAACCGCGCTGGTGGCAATAAGCCTCCGAAAAGGATTCAGATGACCGAACTCGAACGCATAGACGACCTGCCCGAACCGCTGCGCCTGCATGTACGCAGACTGCTCGCCGATTATCAGCACGACTCTCCATATAAGCGGGCGATCATTATCGAGGCGATGCGACTGATCAGCGGCGATTTCGACAACGGCGACATCAAGATGCTGGCCCGCATGCTCGCCGAACTGCGCAAGGGACTGAATGTATTCAAGCCCTACCGGCCGTGGCGCAAGGTGACCGTATTCGGCTCGGCCCGCATTCCACCCACCGATGCCCGCTACCGGCAGGTGCGCGACTGCGCCGCAGCACTGAAAGAGGCCGGCTTTATGATCATCACCGGCGGCGGCGGCGGCATGATGCAGGCCGCCAACGAGGGCGCCGGCGAACGCAACTCGTTCGCAATCAATATCAACCTGCCAATGGAGCAGAAACCCAATCCGATCATGGATGGCTCGCCGCGCCACTTCTACTGCCAGTACTTCTTCACCCGCAAGGTGTTTTTTCTGAAAGAGAGCGATGCGGTCGTACTGACGCCGGGCGGCTTCGGCACCCTCGACGAGGCATTCGAGACGCTGACGCTGCTGCAAACCGGCCGCAATCCGCCGGTACCGGTCGTGCTGCTGGAGGCGCCCGGCGACGACTACTGGGGGCCGCTCACACAGTCATGGCTGCGCAGGCTGGCGCGCGATCACCTGATCTCGCCGGAGGATAATCAGCTGCTCTATCACACCGACAGCATCGCCGCCGCCGTCAACCATATCCGCGACTACTATGCCAATTACCACAGCTTCCGCTATGTCGGCCAGTGCGTGCTGCTGCGCCTGCTCAACCCGCTACACGAGGGCGCGCTGCAGCGATTGAATGCCGAATTCTCCGACGTACTGAGCGAAGGCGAGATCGAACAGGTGCTCGGCTGGCCGAAATCGGACGATCCCTGCTACCGCCATCTGCCCCGGCTGCGCATGCATCTGGATCGGCGCAGAATGAGCGTGCTGCCGCAGATTATCCGGCGCATGAACGCGCTGCATCAGCTGGACCATAGCAAGCACGACAACGCACAAACCGGAACAGCGTAACAAAGCACGCTACGCGCCGGCGCGGGCTTCACTCCGGCGTGCGTTTCTCGCGCGGCTCCTCCGTCTGCTGCGCCAGCTGATGATGCAGGCGCTCGATCGCCGCCCGCGCCTGCTCCAGCTCGCGCAACAGATCGTCGCGGCTGGCCGGCGGCCGCAGCTCGTCCAGCCGCGCCTGCTTGGCATCCTCCAGATTATTGATCACGACCGCGATGAACAGATTGACGATCACAAACGTGCCCATAATCACGAACGAGACAAAATAGATCCAGCTGTACGGACTCATCTGCATCGCCGTGTAC
>CAYSMR010000059.1:0-9991 GCA_964432195.1 uncultured Zetaproteobacteria bacterium
AAGGCAAGACTCACACCGAGCGCCGCGAGGATCCCGAACTCCCGGATCGGCTTGATAACATGAATAATCAGATCTGAAGACATAAGTTTTCCTCGTGTGTTGGTAGAATAAACGAAACGGTAGTCCGGGGAGGTAAGAGCGTCAACCATGTCAGAGCAACAGTCATTGAGCCGGATCATCCGGCAGCGCATCGAGGGGGCCGGCGGCTGGCTGCCGTTTGATCGCTTTATGCAGGCCGCCCTCTATGAACCGGGGCTGGGTTATTATGAAACGAAAACGGTATTCGGCGAGCAGGGCGATTTTGTCACCGCATCGGAACTGGGCCCGTGGTCGACGCTGGCGATGGCCGATCTGGTGCTCGACGGCTGGCGGCAGATGGGCGAGCCGGCGCGCTGGACGCTGATCGAGCAGGGCACGGGCTCCGGCCGCCAGCTGGCGGCGCTGCTCGACATGCTGGCGCAGCTGCCGCTGCAGTTCCCGGCAACGGTGATCTCGGTCGAGCATTGCGCGCAGCTCCGGGCGCGCCAGCAGGCGCTGTTTGTCGAGCGCGGCCTCGATGTGCGGCTGGTTGACGGACTGGCGCAGGTCGAGCCGGCAGCGCATGTCATCTACTACAGCAACGAGCTGCCCGATGCGTTTCCTGTCCGCTGCTTCCATTATCGCCGGGGCCGCTTTTTCGAGCGCGGCGTGGCGCTGGAGGGCGATGGCTTCTGCTGGCGCGATGCGCCCGGGGAGATGCGCGCGCCGCCGGCGATTGCGCCTGAGCTGGTGGCGGCGTGGCCGGACGACTATTTCTCGGAATTCAATCCGGCGCTGGAGAACTGGCAGGCGGAGCTGGGGCGCATTATCGAAAGCGGTTTCGTGTTCACGGTCGATTACGGCTATGCGCAGCAGGAGTATTACCGGCAGGCGCGTATCGAGGGTACGCTGCTGGCCCATGTCGATCAGACAGCCGATGAGGATGTGCTGTCGAACCCCGGCAGCCGCGATATCACGGCACATGTCGATTTCACGGCGCTGGCCGCGGCCGGCCGCCGCGCCGGACTGAAGCCGCTGCTGTGGATATCGCAGGGCGGCTGGCTGGCCCAGTCGCCGTCGGTGCAGTCGCTGATTCAGTCGCTGGCCGCGCAGCAGGACAAGGTCAGCATGCATCTGCTGGCCCATGCCAAGCGCATGCTGATGCCGTTCGGCATGGGGGAGGTGTTCAAGCTGCTGGTGCAGAGCAAGGGGCTCGATGCGCTCCGGCCGGCCTATCTGAAGCAGTTTGATCATCTCGACACGCTGTAGGCGATGAATGACGGCATCTATGGCGGGGTGCGCCGGCCGGTATGAACGGAGGTGACGGAGTGATGCAGGGAGCGACAACGGTGATCGGCGTCGCCGAACGGATCCTGCCCGGCGGGGAGACGCTGGTGCGGGCCGGCGATCGCACGCTGCTGGTGAACAATGCCGCGCCGGGCGATGAACTGCGTTTGCGCATCACCGGCAAGCGGCGCGGCGCATGGCGCGGCGAGATTGTCGAAACAGTCCGGCCGTCGGCGCAGCGCATCGCGCCGCCGTGCCCCGTCGCCGATCGCTGCGGAGGCTGCGCCCTGCAGCATGTCAGCACCGACGTTCAGGCGGCTGTCAAATCGGCGTGGGTGCGCGGCGCATTCGACGGGCAGATGGACCAGCGCACGGTCTGGATGGCGGCGCAGGCAGGAGAGGCGCGACTGCGCCGGCGGGTGCGCTGGTCGGTCGGGCGGGATGCGCAGGGCCTCTTCCTCGGCTTCTATGCGCCGGCCACGCACGATGCGGTGCGTCACAGCGATTGCATCGTGCTGACGCGGCCGCTGAACCGGCTGCGCCGGCTGATCGAGGCATCGGTCGATCTGGATGGCATCGATGCGGTGCAGGCGGTGGCCCTGCATGACGGCATCCATGTCGTGCTGGAGGCGGCAAGCCGGCCGCTGCTGGCCGAGCGGGTTGAGAACAGCGAGGGACTGCCGCTGCAGTGGTGGTGGCGCGATGCGCACCGGATTACGCGGCCGCTGCACAAGCCGGCGCGGCTGTTTCACGATCTGCTGCCGGCCGCCGATGCGGATCTGCTGCTGCGCGTCGGGCCGGACGATTTCGTGCAGGGGGAGGCGGCCGGCAATCGCGCGCTGATCGCGCAGATCCAGCAGTGGGCCGGTCCGGTGAACAGGGTCGCCGATCTGTTTTGCGGCATCGGTAATCTGTCGCTGCCGCTGGCCGCGGCCTGCCGGGCCGAGGTGTTCGGCGCGGAGCTGAATGCGGCCAGCGTGCGCGCTGCGGCCGCTAATGCGAAGATGCTGGGCGTTCAGGCCGTATTCGCGACGGCCAATCTGTTTGAGCAGTTCGATATGGAGCCATACATCGGCGCCGATCTGCTGATTCTCGATCCGCCGCGCCGGGGCGCTAGGCGCATCTGTGAGCAGATGTCGCGCCTGCTGCCGAAGCGGATTGTCATGATCTCCTGCGATGCCGCGGCCGGCGCGCGCGACGGGGCATTGCTGCGCGGGCAGGGGTATCGGCTGGCCGCGCTGCGGGCGCTCGATCTGTTTCCCGGCGCCGGCCATGTCGAGGCGATGAGTCTGTGGGAGCAGGCTTGAGGCGACTGCTGGCGGCGCTGTTGCTGCTGCTGGCCGCATGCCAGCCGGCGGAGCGGGAGCCCGGCCTGCTGCGCGTAGGATTGGCCCAGATGCCGATTACGCTGGACCCCCGTTTTGCAACCGATGCGGCTTCGGTGCGGGTGCAGGAGCTGATCCATCGCGGCCTGACCCGGCTCGATGAGCATTTCAATGCGCAGGGCGATCTGGCCGAGCGCTGGCAGCATCCCGAGCCACTGCTGTGGCGCTTTTATCTGAAGCCGGGTATCTCATTCTCCGACGGCGCGCCGCTGCGCGCCGCCGATGTCGCGGCGACGCTGAATGCGGTGCTCGATGCGAAACTGGCCAGTCCGCTCAAGGGCGGATTCGCCGCGCTGGTATCGGCGCGCGCCGATGGCGAGCGGGTGGTCGTGATCCGCCTGCGCCGGCCCGACGCATCGCTGCTGACGCGGCTGAATCTCGGCATCCTGCCGGCCCGGCTGGCCCGGGGGGGGCATCAGGCGCGCAGCACGATCGGTTGCGGCGCGTTCCGGGTGCGAGCGTGGCGCGAGTCGGGGCTGACGCTGGAGCGGGTCGGGGGCGCGCCGGCCGGCCGGGCCCGCGCGATTCGCTTTGTCGGCGTCAAGGATCCGGTGACGCGCATTCTGAAGCTGAAGCGCGGCGAACTCGATTTCGTGCAGAACGATCTGCCGCCGCATCTGCTTCCCTATATTCAGGCCGAGCCTGCGCTGCGCATGCAAACCCGCCCGTCGACGACATTCGCCTATATCGGTCTGAACCTGCAGGACCGACTGCTGCAGGATCTGCGCGTGCGCCGCGCGCTGGCTTACGCGCTGGATCGGCGCAAGCTGAAGCGGGCGCTGTTCGCCGACCTGCCGCAGCTGGCGGAAACGGTGCTGAGTGCGGAGCACTGGGCCGCCTCGCCGCTGCCGGAGACGCCGTTTGATCCGGATGCGGCAGCCCGGCTGCTCGATGCGGCCGGTTTCCCGCCCGGCGCGGACGGCGTGCGCTTTACCATCAATTACCGCACCAGCACCGATCCGGCCCGATTGCGGCTGGCAACGGCGATTGCTGCGATGTGGCAGCGGATCGGCGTGCATGTCTCGATCGAATCGCTGGAGTGGGGCGGCTTTTACGCGCGCATCAAGCGCGGGGATTTTCAGGTCTTTTCGCTCTCCTGGGTCGGTATCGCCGATCCGGATATCTATCGCTGGATTCTGCATAGCGAGATGTGGCCGCCGAAGGGGGCCAATCGCGGCCGCTACAGCAACCGCGATGTCGATGCATGGCTCGACCGCGCTGCTGCGGCTGCCGCGCCCGCCGAGCGCAAACGGCTCTATGCGCGCATAGAGCGGCAGATGCACAGCGATATGGTCTATATCCCGCTCTGGTACGATCCGGTGATCGCCGTATCCGGGCCGCGGGTCCGCGGCTTCACGCCGCGACCGGACGGCAGCCTGCGCGGGCTGATGGAGGTGCAGTTGTCGGATTAGAGGGGGATGCTATGTTCACTTTTCATCATGTGGCGCTCAGCGTTGTCGATCTCGATGCGTCGGTCGCCTTTTACCGTCAGCTCGGATTTGAACCGGTGTTCGACTGGCAGGCGGAGGATGGCGCGCTGCGCATCGCGCATCTGAAGCAGAGGGACGCGCTGCTGGAGCTGTTCTGTTTTGCCGATCAGGTCGCAGCGCCCGAGTCGGCTGCGCGGCTGGAGAGTGATCTGCCGCGCATCGGTATCAAGCATTTTGGCGTGCGCGTGGCCGATATTCAGCAGGCCCGGGCGCGTATCGAGGCGCTTGGCCTGGCTGCGGATATCCGGATCACGCACGGGCGCACCGGCATCGACTATTTCTTTATCAAGGACCCGAACGGCATTCTGGTCGAGATCGTGCAGGACGACCGGCCGCTGCGAAGCTGAACAGGGCCTGCGCGGAGACAAGTTGCTGGAAACAGCATGGGGCTTGCGTCACACTGCCGCCATGCTGGAAATCCGTGATCTGTCGTTGTCGGTCTCTATTGAGGGGCGGCGTGTCGAGGCTGTGTCGGGCGTGTCGCTGCAACTGCAGCCCGGTCGCGTACTCGGCCTGGTCGGCGAGTCCGGCTGCGGCAAGTCGCTGACCGCCCAGAGCATCCTGCGCCTCGGCGAGCATCAGGGCGTCGAGAAAACCGGCGGCGATATCCTGCTCGACGGCGATATCCTGTTCGAACTGGATGATCAGGCCCTGCGCCGGGTGCGCGGCGGCCGGATTTCGATGATTTTTCAGGAGCCGATGACGGCGCTCAATCCGGTCTTCTCGATTGGCAGCCAGATTATCGAGGTGATCCGCCTGCATCTGGATCTGGACCGGCAGCAGGCGCGCGCGCGCGCGATCGGACTGCTGCGGGATGTTGGCATGCAGGATGCCGAACGGCTGCTCAGGCAGTATCCCGATGCGCTCTCCGGCGGCATGCGCCAGCGCGTGCTGATCGCGATGGCGATGGCGGCCGATCCCGACTATATTATTGCCGACGAGCCGACGACGGCGCTCGACGTATCGGTGCAGAAACGCATTATCGCGCTGCTGCTGAATCTCCAGCGGCGGCGCAATCTGGGGCTGCTGCTGGTGACGCACGATTTCGGTCTGGTCGCCGAGCTGTGCGATGACGTGGCCGTGATGTATGCCGGCCAGATTGTCGAGACCGGACCGGTGGGCGAGATTTTCGATCATCCGGCCCACCCCTATACGCGCGCGCTGATGGGCTGTCGTCCGGAGGCATTTGCCGGCGGCGAGACGCTGGCCGTGATTCCCGGGCTGGTGCCGCCGCCCGGTCGCTGGCCGGCCGGTTGTCACTTCGCCGATCGCTGCGCGCAGGTGCAAGCAGACTGCGACGCGCCGGTCGCCGTGGATGCTTGGCGGCATGGTGCGCATTCGGCGCGCTGTCTGCATGTCAATGTTGCGGGGGGGCAGTGATGAGTGTCCTGTCCGTGCGCGATATTGGCAAAACATTTGCGGCCGGCGGTTTTTTTCGCGCGGCCGCGCTGCCGAAACGGGCCGTCGATGATCTCAGCTTCGATCTGGCGGCCGGCGAGACGCTGGCTATTGTCGGCGAGTCGGGCAGCGGCAAATCGACGACGGCGCGGCTGGCGATGCGCCTGTTGCAGCCCGATAGCGGCGAGATCCGCTGGAACGGCGAGGATGTGACGCAGCTCTCCGGGCGCGCCCTGCGCCGCCGCCGCAGCCATATCCAGATGGTATTTCAGGATCCGTTCGCCAGCCTGAATCCGCGTATGAAGATATGGCAGAGCGTTGCTGAGGGGCTGCGCGTGCACCGGCCGGAGCTGTCGCGCAGCCAGCGTCGCGATCGCGTGGCCGAGACGTTGTTGCAGTGCGGTCTGGATGATTCGGGCATGGATCGCTATCCGCATCAGTTCTCCGGCGGCCAGCGTCAGCGCATCGGCATTGCTCGCGCGCTGATTGTCGAGCCGGCCGTACTGGCGCTCGATGAGCCGGTCTCGGCGCTGGATGTATCGGTGCAGGCGCAGATTCTGAACCTGCTTCGGGATATCCAGCAGGCGCGCGGACTGGCCTATCTGTTTATCTCCCACGATCTGTCGGTGGTGCGCTATATTGCCGACCGGGTCGCGGTGATGTTTAACGGCCGCATTGTCGAGCAGGGGCGTACGATTGATCTGTTCGAGCGGCCGCGCCACCCCTATACACGCGCGCTGCTCGATGCGCGCCCGATTGCCCATCCCGATCAGCGCAGACCGATCGCCGCGCTCAACGGCGCCGGCGAAGGCGTGACCGAAAGCGGTTGCGCCTACCGGCTGCGCTGTCCGTTTGCCGATAGCGCCTGCGCCGGTTTCGATGCGCGCCTGAATGATCAGGGTTTTGCCTGTCTGCATCCGTTGCAGTGATCCGTCGCCGCTGTATTGATGTCTGAACTGAGTACGCTGGTCCGGCGCGATTTTGCCGATGACGCGCCGCTGGCAGCCGGTTTGCCCGGTTATGCGCGGCGCGACGAGCAGATCAGGCTGGCCGGCGAGGTCGCGGCGGCATTTGAATCCGGCTCGGCGCTGCTGGCCGAGGCGGAGACCGGCACCGGCAAAACGCTGGCCTATCTGATTCCGGCCCTGCGCGCCGATTTCAAGGTGCTGATCTCGACCCATACGCGCGCGCTGCAGGATCAGCTGGTGCATCGCGATCTGCCCGCCGTGCAGCAGGTGCTCGGCGCGAGCCGGCGCGTCGCGCTGCTGAAGGGACGCTCGAACTATCTCTGCCCGCAGCGGCTGAATATGTTTGTCGCCAGCCCGCAGCTGGAGATGTGGGCGCGCAAGTCGATGCTGCAGGTGCTGGAGTGGTCGCAGCGGACGACCGACGGCGATCTCTCCGGCCTGCCGTTCGATGTGTTTGCCAAGGGCATCGGGCCGATGGTGACGGCGACGGCCGATCAGTGCCTGGGTTCGAAGTGCGGCGATTTCGAACGCTGCCCGCTGATGAAGGCGCGCCAGAAAGCGCAGGCGGCCGATATTGTCGTGACTAATCACAGTCTGCTGCTCTCCGATGCCGTGCTCAAGGCCGGCGGATTTGGCGAGCTGCTGCCCGATTTCGATGCCTACGTGCTCGATGAAGCGCACTCGCTGCCCGATCTGGCCTGTCAGCATTTCGGCGTGCAGCTCTCGCGCCTGAAACTGATCCAGTGGCTCAATGATATGCAGGCCCAGCTCGAGGAGATGGGCGATGAACCGGCCCTGAAAACGGAGATCACCGCGCAGGGCAAGGCGGTGCTCGATGCTTACGGCGAACAGGGGTTGGAGGCGCTGCAAGAGGCCTGGACTGAAATGACCCGGCTGGCCGAATCGCGCCGCGAGCGCAATGAGGCGATGGCCCGGCTGGCCGACCGGGCCGGCCAGATCGGCGCTGATATCGCGATGGTGCGCGAACCGGCCGACGGTTTTGTCGGCTGGCGCGATGGCGACGGTGAACAGCTGAGATACACGGTCGCGCCGGTCGATACCGGGCCGGTGCTGCGCAGCCATCTGTGGGATCGACCGGCCGCATTTGTGCTGATGTCGGCGACGCTCAGGGTTTCGGGCCGCTTTGATTATGCCCGCCGCAGGCTCGGTCTGGAGGAGGCCGACGAAGCATTTCATGCCTCGCCGTTCGATTATGCGCAGCAGGCGATGATCTACCTGCCGCGTCATATGCCGAACCCGTTCTCCGAGGCCGGCGTCGAGGCGCTGATCGACGAGATGGAGACGCTGATCCGGGCCTCGCAGGGGCGCGCATTTGTGCTGTTTACCTCCTGGGGCATGCTCAATCAGGTCGCGCCGGAACTGGCCCGGCGGCTGCCGTGGCATGTGCTGATCCAGGGCGAAAGCGGCAGCCGCGATGCGATTCTGGAGACCTTTCGCAGCGATACCCACTCGGTGCTCTGTGGCACGCGCAGTTTCTGGGAGGGGGTGGATGTGCCAGGCGAGGCGCTGAGTCTGGTGATTATCGATAAAATGCCGTTCACGCCGCCGTCTGATCCGCTGCTGCAGGCGCGCATTCGCCAGTGCGAGGAGCGCGGCGGCAACGGTTTCCGCGATATTCAGCTGCCGGGGGCGATCGCCGTGCTCAGGCAGGGGGCCGGGCGTCTGATTCGCTCAACCGCTGATCGCGGCGTCATGGCGCTACTCGATTCCCGCCTCTATCAGAAGGCCTATGGTCGCGAGGTGGCGCATAATCTGCCGCCGGCGCCGATTCGCGACGATCTCGCCGAGGTCCGCTGGTTCTTCGAGCAGCAAGACGATTAAAGCAACGGGGTGGCTTTATTCATCGCGATAGTGGAGAAACGATCAGTT
Source organism: uncultured Zetaproteobacteria bacterium (assembly GCA_964432195.1). GTDB lineage: Bacteria > Pseudomonadota > Zetaproteobacteria > Mariprofundales > Mariprofundaceae > Mariprofundus. The sequence continues at coordinate 8,437 of CAYSMR010000059.1, forward strand.
TGTGAGTAGAGGGCAGGTGTTCATGCTGCTTCAGGAGTGTTTGTGGTCTTTGTCGTTGTGATCTGCGGACGCATCGCATTCGTCATGCATGAACGGGCTGAAGCAGCCGGTCAGCAGACTCCAGGCCGAATGTCTGCTGTACTGCTCGAAGTGATTTTCGTTGTCGGGCCGGCCATGTTTATTTGACGATGACGGCGAGTGTGATGCGGACGGTTGTTTCATGTGCGGTTTCCCCTGTATCCGGATTTGATGCAAAGGAAACATCCTTTTTTCCTTCAGGAGTGGAGCTGGATTGTCTCTTCCGTTCTGATTATAGACGGCAATTTGCAGAGTGCCAAACCGGCTGTGCACATGCGGCTTCCGGTTCTGTTTATCGTCGCTCGGTCTTGTTCGATTCCCCTTCAAATTGGCGCAGTTTCCGGCAGCATTGCCTGTGCGACGGTTCGCGATGGAGGGGGCGCCTATGAAAGCGATAATGATGATGGCTGTCTGGCTGCTGGCGTGGCTGCCGGCCGGATCGGCCTGGGCCCAACCGGAGGGGTCGACCGGGATCGATGCATTCTTCAGCAGCGTCAACGGCTTTCTGGCCTCGGTACTGTTTTTCGACGTGATGCCGGGCGCCGGTGAAATGCCGTTTATTGTCGGCTGGCTGGTGGTCGGCGCGGTCTATCTGACCATCCGTTTCGGCTTTATCAATGTGCGCATGATGGGGCACGCTTTTCAGGTGATTCGCGGGCGTTATCAGTCCGCCGCCGATACCGGCGAGGTATCGCCGTTTCAGGCGCTGACGACGGCGTTGTCGGCGACTGTCGGGCTCGGCAATATCGCCGGCGTCGCGATTGCAGTCAGCATCGGCGGGCCGGGCGCGACATTCTGGATGATCGTGGCCGGCTTTTTCGGTATGACTTCCAAGTTTACCGAGGTGACACTGGCCCAGACCTATCGCGAGATTCGCCCTGACGGACGCATCATGGGCGGGGCGATGGAGTATCTGTCGCGCGGTTTCGCCGAGAAGGGGATGGCCGGTACAGGCCGGGCTCTGGCGGTGCTGTTCGCGGTGCTCTGCGTCGGCGCCTCGTTCGGCGGCGGTAATGCGTTTCAGGTATCACAGGCGCTCGGGGCCGTACAGGGCGAACTGCCGTTCTTCCAGGAGTTTCCGTGGGTGTTTGGCGTATTCATGGCCGGCGCGGTCGGACTGGTGATTATCGGCGGCATCAGGCGCATCGCGCATGCCGCTGAAGCAATTGTGCCGACGATGGTGTTCATCTATCTGTCGGCCTGCCTGTGGATTATTATTTCGCACGCAGCCGATATCCCGGCCGCGTTCGCGCTGATTGTGCATGAGGCCTTTGCGCCGACGGCCGTGGCCGGTGGCATGATCGGCGTGCTGGTGCAGGGGTTCAAGCGCGCCGCATTCTCCAGCGAGGCCGGCATCGGTTCGGCCGCGATCGCGCATTCGGCCGCCTCGGTGCGCTATCCGATCCGGCAGGGCTTTGTGGCGCTCTATGAGCCGTTTATCGATACGATCATTATCTGCACGATGACAGCGCTGGTG
>CAYSMR010000060.1:0-9874 GCA_964432195.1 uncultured Zetaproteobacteria bacterium
GATGGACAGACGCATCAGATATTTCAGGCTCATTTCATATTGGAAAAGGCTCCCACTATCGATCCGAAACAATCGTAGCTAAGCTTGCGCCATGAGCATGCCCTCTCGAACTAAAAACATATTTCTCCTGTTGATACCACAGCTGCTCAGCCTGCTGGCCCTGGTCATCATCCCCGTTGCGTCAACAACCGCGGCCACCCCACCGCCCGACGGACGACAGCATGTTAGCCGCGCCGAACTGACCGCGCAGCTGGCCGCTGAAATCGATGTGCCGCGCGCCGAAATCGCCGCGATTCTCAAACAGGCAAGCTTCCGGCCGACAATCATCAAACGTATGAACGGCCAGTGGGAGGCTCAGCCCTACGTCAAATACCGTCCCCTGTTCGTCAAGCCGGAGATGCGCAACAACGGCCGCGCCTATCTGAAACAGCATTACGGTATATTTAGACGCGTAGCGGACAAATACCGGGTCGATGCGGTGATTATCGCAGCGATCCTCGGCATCGAGACCCGTTTCGGACAACGCCACGGCACACGACCGGTGCTCGATTCGCTCTACACGCTCTCCACCGGCTTCCCACGCCGCGCCGCATTCTTCCGCAAACAGCTGGGCGCGATTATCGAGATCAGCCGCCGAGACCGGTTGAACCTGGCCGACCTCAAGGGCTCCTATGCCGGCGCGTTCGGCGCGATCCAGTTCATCCCGACCTCGTTCCGGCAGTACGCCGTCGATGAGGATGGCGACGGCATCCGCGACGTCTTCCACTCCCAGCCCGATATTATCGCCAGCATCGCCAACTATTTCCGCGAACACGACTGGCAGTACCACCGCCCGTCGGCCTACTGGCTGCCGGTCGGCGCTAGAGTAAACCGGACATGGAAAAAACGCGCCCGGGGCAAGCTGGAACATTGGGTGACGCTGGGCGAACTGCGCCGCAGCATGCCGAAGATCTTCAATGCCGTACCGCTGCCGTGGCAGGATGATGACCGGGTCAGCATCATCGAAATGAAAACCCGGCACGGCCACCAGCTGGCTCTGGTGCACCACAATTTTCATGTCATTATGCGCTATAATCCATCCTACAATTACGCAATGGCCGTGACCGAAATCGCCGCCATGCTGGAGAGAAAAACATTCGACGTCGACTGAACCGCATGCAACTGCCCGCCCTGATTCCGCTCCTGCTGCTCTGCGCGCTGCTGACCGGCTGCCCGAAACCGGCGCCGCATAGCAGTGCGCCGGATCATGCAACGCTGACGCCGGCCCAGCTGCCCAACGGCGCCGGCGGCATCCGCAAAACCGGTAACCCGTATAATATCAGCGGACGCTGGTACACGCCGATGACCTACGAGAACGGCTACGATGAAACCGGCGTCGCCTCGTGGTACGGGCGCGATTTTCACGGCAAGCGCACGGCCAATGGTGAGATCTATGATATGCATGCGCTCTCAGCTGCCCATAAAACACTGCCGCTGCCGACGCTGGTGCGCGTCACCAACCTCGATAACGGGCGCATGGTGATTGTGCGCGTCAACGACCGCGGCCCGTTCGTCAAGGATCGCCTGATCGATCTCTCCTACGCCGCCGCCAAAACGCTCGGCTTCGCGCGCAACGGCACAGCGCATGTGCGCGTACAGTCGCTGGAGCTGCCGCCGCCATCGAAACAGCAGGCGCTGGCCGCGGGCGCGAAGCTGCGCGCCGCCGATCACCCGAACAGCGTGCATGTCTCCGCGCCGGATCGCCTGAGCGCGCCGGCCAGCAGCGCGGCCGGCAAGATCTTCATCCAGCTCGGCGCATTCGGCTCCAAAGCCAACGCCGAGCATCTGCAGCAGCAGCTCAAGGGCAGTTTTTCGGCCATTCATACCGTTGCCGTCGAGCTCGGCGGCAAGAGGCTCTACCGCGTCCGCATCGGTCCGTTCGACGATATGGTCAATATCGAGCAGACTGTCGCCGCGCTGCAGCAGCACGGCTTCGACAAGCCGATCGTGGTGATCGAGTGAGCGCGCCCGGCATGCGACCGCGCCTGGCTGCATTCGGCTCCTCGCGCATCGGAGCGGAGGCCGCCGTCTATCAGAATGTGCGCCGCCTCTCCGAACAGATCGCCAAGGCCGGCTGGGACGGCGTCACCGGCGGCCATCAGGGCATGATGGCTGCCTTCTCGGAAGGGATGTTCGCCGGCGGCGGCCATATCCGCAGCATTACGCTGGAGCGCTTCCCTACCCCGCCGGACAATACGCTGAGCGAGGAGGTGCGCGCCCGCGACTTTTTCGAGCGCATGGGCATGCTGATCGAGCAGTCCGATGCCTGGCTGGTGCTGCCGGGCGGCCTCGGCACGCTGGCCGAGCTGGCGATGACCTGGGATCTGCTCGCCATTCGCGTCCTCGAAGCCCGGCCGCTGCTGCTATACGGCGAGATGTGGCCGCCGCTGATCGACACGCTCTCCTCAGAGCTGGTGCTCTCGGCCGAACATGCGTTTGACAGCATCCGCCTCTGCCGCAGCCACGCCGATGTGCTGGATGCGCTGCAGGCGCGCGGATGAGCAGCCGCGGCGCTTTTCAGGATCTGCGCGCCAGCGTCGATGCCGAGCACCACGGTCTGCGCCTAGATCAGGGCGTCGCCGAATTGTTCGGCATCTCGCGCCGGCGCAGTCGCCGCGCAATTGACGAGGGCGGCCTCTACCTGAACAGAAAACGCTGCCGCACGGCTGGCCGCATCCTGAAACAGGGCGACCGGCTGCGACTGGTCATGCTCGATGCGGAGACGCTGACGCCGTTTTCGCCGCAGCAGCTGATCTGGCAGTCGCCGCCGCTCTATCTGCTGCACAAGCGCAGCGGCCAGTATGCGCAGGAGGCGTTGCATCGCAGCTGCGGCACGCTGCCCGACGAACTGGCCCGCCATCTGGGGCTTGCGCAGGCCAGCGCCCTGCGGCCGGTCCACCGGCTGGATCGCGGCACCTCCGGGCTGATGCTCTTCTCGGCCGATCCCGGCCTGCTGCAGCTGCTGCAACAGCACTGGCACAGCTGTGTCTTCAAACAGTATCTGGCCGTCGTCGAGCCGGCGCCGGAGTGGGATCAGCGCCATATCACGCTGGCCATCGACAAACAGCGCGACCAGCGCGGCCGTTTCCATGTCTCGGAGCAGGGGCGGGCCTGTGAAACCGAAGCGAGCATCATCGAACGGCGCGGCGAACGCGCGCTGGTCCGGCTGATCCCGCACACCGGCCGCACCCATCAGCTGCGCGTGCATCTGGCCGCGCTCGGCTGCCCGATTCTCGGCGATATACGCTATGGCGGAACGCCGCATCAGCGATTAATGTTGCACGCCGAAAAATTACGCATCGAAACGGCGCCGGCCACCCCCTTGCAATATCCGGCCCTGCCGGATCAACTGACATGGCACAGCCCGCCCGAGGAGGATTGGCAATGGTAATCGATTTCATCACCGCCACAGCACGCAAACGGATGCTGCCGGTGATTATACCGGCATGTATGGCGCTGCTGCTTGCAGTGAGCGCCGAAGCGGCCAGCTGGCCGAAGTCGCCGTCGGTCGAGGCCAAGGCATGGGCGATGATCGATGCCCGCTCCGGCCAGATTATTGCCGAGCACAACGCCAACGAACAGCTGCCGCCGGCCAGCCTGACCAAGATGGTCACCCTCTATCTCGCCTTTGAAGCGATCAAGAAGGGGCGGCTGGACCCGGAAGCGCGTGTAACGGTCAGCAAGAAGGCATGGAAAATCGGCGGCAGCACGATGTTTCTGGAGCCGCGCATGCACCCGACCGTCAACGAGCTGCTGCACGGCATCGCGACGCTCTCCGGCAATGACGCCTGCATCGCGCTGGCCGAGCATATGGACGGCTCCGAAGAGGCATTCGCCGAACGCATGAACGACAAGGCGCGCGAACTGGGCATGCTGCACAGCCACTTTGTCAATGCGACCGGCTTTCCGACCGAGGGGCACTACAGCTCGGCGATGGACATGGCCATTGTCGGCGCCGCCCTCTGGCGCGATTTCCCCGAGCAGTACAAGCTGTTCGGCGAGAAGGACTATACCTACGACCATCATACCCAGCCCAACCGCAACCGGCTGCTGTGGATCATGCCCGGCGCGGACGGCATCAAGACCGGCCATACGCAGGAGGCCGGCTACTGCCTGGTCGGCTCGGCCGAGAAGAACACCACCCGCTTCATCGCCGCGGTGTTCGGCACCAAATCGGACCGCGCCCGCGCCCAGCAGACCAAGACGCTGCTGACCTTCGGCCTGCGCAACTTCACAACCGTGCGCCCGACCGAGCGCGATATCCGCCGTCAGGTCGAGGTGTTCGAGGGCACGGAAAATCATGTCTGGCTGAAACCGGCGCTGCCGATCTGGGTGACGGTGCCGAAAGGCAGCGAATCATCGCTCTCGTTCCATCTGCGTTATGAATCGCCGCTGAAGGCGCCGATCAGAAAGGGGCAGAAACTGGGCACGATCGATGCGGTCATCGTAAGTCAGGACAGCGACGGCAAGGTGATCCGCTCATTCCCGATGATTGCCGCGCGCGCCGTCGAGCAGGCCTCATGGATCAGCCGCCAGTGGGACGGGCTGCGCCTGTGGATCCGCGAATCGACCGGCGACATGCTCAGCAGCGTCAGCGGCGAATAAGCGATCGGCCCGACCCGGAACCGATGGCCGAACAGATGCTGACCGCCTGGGTCAACGGCCGCTTCCTGCCGCTGGATGAGGCGACGGTCCATATCGAGGATCGCGGCTTCCAGTTCGCCGACGGCGTCTATGAGGTGATTGCCTGCTTCGGCGGCCTGTTCCTCGATCTGGAGGCCCACCTCGACCGGCTCGAACGCTCCTGCGCGGCGATCGATATCCGACTCCCCTGCTCGCGGGCTAAGCTGACCGAACTGATCCGGCAGACCTATGCGAAAAACCCGTTCAGCGATGCGATGATCTATGTACAGATCACGCGGGGCGCAGCGCCCCGCTCGCATCTGGCCGATGCGGATCTGACGCCGACGATAGTCATCACGTCGCGCCGGCTGCCGATGCCGGAACCGGCGCAGATCCGCGCGGGAGTCAGCGCCATCACGCTGCCCGATATCCGCTGGCAGCGCTGCGACATCAAATCGATCGCGCTGCTGGCCAGCGTCATCGGCAAGCAGGAGGCCGCCAGCCGCGGCGCGGCCGAGGCGTTCTGGCTCGATGAAGAGGGTCATCTGCTGGAGGGCTGCGCAACCAACTGCTTCGCCGCCATCAACGGCGTGCTGGTGACCCACCCGCTCGATCGGCGGGTGCTCGGCGGCATCACCCGCGACATGGTATTGCGCATCGCCCGCGCCGACGGCATCGCTGTCGAGGAACTGCCATGGAGGCCGGATGAAGCAGGGCTCAGCGAGCTGATGATGAGCAGCACGACCAATGCCATCATGCCGGTCTGCCGGCTGGACGGGCGCGAAATCGGCGATGGCCGGCCCGGCCCGATCGCCACCCGGCTGCGCGCGCTGATGCTGGCCGAATATGATGCGATCAGGCGCGGAGGCAGCAATGATTGACGGCGTACTGCTGGATATGGACGGCACGATTGTCGATGCGTTTGCGCCGATTATCCGCGCCCTGAACCAGACATTCCGCGAATTCGGCCTGCCGGAGATGAGCGCTGACGAGGTCAAGCGCCACACCGGCAAGGGTGACTGCAGCATGAAAGCGCTGTTCGGCGAGCGGCGCGATGAGGCTGCGGCCCGTTTTCTGGAGATTCACGACGAGGATTACCTGCAGCGGATCAGGCCGCTGGCCGGCGCCCAACCGCTGTTCCAGTGGCTGCGGCAGCGCGATATCCCGATCGCCATCGTCACCAGCAAGAGTCAGCCGCGCGCCGAGGCGCAGCTCGATGCGCTGAACTGGAGCGGCTATTTCGATACCGTCATCGGCAAAATCGACGGCCGCCCCGAAAAGCCCGACCCGGGGCCGGTGCTGCTTGCCTGCGAGCAGATCGGCATTGCGCCGCAGCGGGCTGTCATGATCGGCGACGGCATCGCCGATATGAAGGCAGCCGCGCGGGCCGGCAGCACCGCTGTCGGCGTGTGCGATGCGTTCTCGCCCTGCGAGTTGCGCGAGGCCGGCGCCGATCACTGTTTCGACTCATTGAACGAGGTGCATTCATGGCTGAAAAACCAGATCAACTGATCCGCTTCCTGTTGCCGGAGGCGCATACCCGCGGCGCGGTTATCCGCGCGCAGGGCCTGATCGCCGATGCCAATCGCATCCACGGCCTGAACGGCCCGGTCGCAGCACTGTTCGACCAGACACTGCTCGCATCGATCATGCTGCTCTCGATCAGCAAGGGGGGCATGCGTCAGGTACTGCAGCTGGATGCGATCAATCCGGCCCCGCTGACCCGGGTCATGGCCGAGGCGAGGCGAGGCGCCGTGCGCGGCTATCTGAACTGGCGCGAGCAGGAGGCGACCAGCCAGCAGCGCCCCCACAACGGCATCAGCAGCTGGCTCGGCGCGCCGGTGCACCTCTCGACAGTACGCGATCTGGGCGTCGGTCAGCCCTATATCTCGACAATCGAGCACGACTCCGATTTTCTCGCCGACCATCTGATCCACTATCTGCAGCAGTCGGTGCAGATCCGCGCTGATCTCATCCTGCACGGCGATCTGGCGCTGATGATCGAGGCGATGCCGGGCTGCGACGAGGATCACTGGTTCCGGGCCGTCGAGACGATGGCGAAGATTCCCGACCGGGCTCTGGAAAGCGAGAGCCCCGAACAGCTGCTGGAGCGCTTTAACGCGCTGCGCTGCAAGGTCGCCGGCCGCGATAACTATCGCTACCAGTGCGACTGCAGCGCCGAGAAGATGGGAGCCGCGCTCAAACAGCTGCCGGCCGAACAGCTGGCCTCGCTGCGCGACGAGCACGGCCGCATCACTGTCTCCTGCCAGTATTGCGACGCCAGCCACGTGATCGACGACGCCTGACGCATCGCCGGTGAAGCGCATCCCCGCAAGCAGCATCGATTACCGGATCATCCGCCGCCCGCGGCGCCAGCGCGCCAGCATCGTGATCCGGCCGGACAACCGCATCGAGGTGCTGGCGCCGCCGCGCATGCCGGCCGCCATGATCGCCGACTTTGTCGAGCGCAAACGCGACTGGATCGAACGCAAACTGCGCTATAACCGCGAGGTCAGGGCGCCGTATATCGCCAGGACATTCACGCCGGGCGAGCTGTTTCCGCTGCTCGGGCGCAACTACGCTCTGCAGCTGCAGCGCGGCCGGCGCGCCGTGCGGCGGGATGGCGATGCGCTGATCGTATCGCGCCCGGATGCGGCCGATGCGAACGCCCTGCACCGCCAGATCACCGCCTGGTACCGGGAGCAGGCCCTCAGCCATGTTACGGCCCGCTCACGGGAGCTTGCGCCGCGCATCGGCCGGCAACCGGTCAGCGTCGGCGTAAAAGCCTACAAAAGCCGCTGGGGCAGCTGCCATCACGACGGACGTATCTATTTCAACTGGCGGCTGATCATGGCGCCGCCCTTTGTCGTCGATCATGTTGTCTCGCATGAACTCTGCCATCTGATCCATCACAACCACTCGCCGGCGTTCCACGCACTGCTGCGCGCCGTCGATCCGGCGCATGATGCGGCGAACGTGTGGCTGAAGGCCAACGGACTGGCGCTGGCGCTCTAGCCGCTGCTCTGCCGGCTGTGCATAATCCGCAACATGCAGCAGCCCCGGCAGATTCTGAAATCGATATTCGGCTATGACGCCTTCCGCCATCATCAGGCCGAGATTATCGATGCATTAATCGCCGGCCACGATGTACTGACCCTGATGCCGACCGGCGGCGGCAAATCGATCTGTTACCAGATCCCGGCGCTGATCCGCGATGACACGGCCATCGTGATTTCGCCGCTGATCGCGCTGATGCAGGATCAGGTCGACGCGCTGACCCAGCTCGGCATTGCGGCCGCATTCCTGAACTCCACCCAGCCGCCCGCCGAGCAGCGCCGGGTCGAACAGGCGCTGCTTGACGGCTCGCTCAAGCTGCTCTATTTGGCTCCGGAGCGACTGCTCGGCGAACAGATGCTGTCGCTGCTCGAGCGCTGCGATATCGCGCTGTTCGCGATCGACGAGGCCCACTGCGTATCGCAATGGGGGCACGATTTCCGCAAGGAGTATCAGCAGCTCTCGATCCTGCATACGCGCTTCCCGAATGTGCCGCGCATCGCGTTGACGGCGACGGCCGACCGGCGCACCCGCGACGAGATCGTCGCGCAACTGTCGCTCTCGGAAGCGCGACGCTTCATCAACAGTTTCGACCGCCCCAATATCCATTACGCGATCCACGAATCAGGCAATAATCGCGAGGCGCTGTGGCGCTTTATTGCCGGGCAGCACGCCGATAACGCCGGCATCATCTACTGTTTGAGCCGCAAGAGCGTCGAATCGGTCGCCGAATGGCTCAACGGCAAGGGGCGCACGGCGCTCCCCTACCATGCCGGTCTGTCGCAACAGCTGCGCGCCGAACATCAGCAGCGCTTCCTGCGCGAGGACGGCGTGATCATTGTTGCGACGGTCGCGTTCGGCATGGGCATCGACAAGCCCGACGTGCGCTTTGTCGCCCATCTGAATCTGCCGAAGAATATCGAATCCTATTATCAGGAGACCGGCCGGGCCGGCCGCGACGGACTGCCGGCCAATGCATGGATGAGCTACGGCCTGAAGGATGTGATCAATCTGCGCATGTTCACCGACAGCAGCGACGCCGACGAGATGTACAAGCGCATCATGCATCAGAAGACCGATGCGATGCTCGGCCTGTGCGAGCTGACCGGCTGCCGCCGTCAGGCGCTGCTGGCCTATTTCGATGAAACGCTGGCCGAGCCCTGCGGCAACTGCGATAATTGCATCCGCCCGCCGCAGACTTGGGATGCGACGATTGCGGCCCAGAAGGCGCTCTCGTGCATCTATCGCACCCGCGAGCGCTATGGCACGCAGTACATTATCAATGTGTTGACTGGCAAGGATGACGAGCGCATCCGGCGCAACGGACACGACCAGCTCTCGACATTCAATATCGGCAGCGAGCACAGCGCTCCGGAGTGGCGCGCGATTTTCCGCCAGCTGATCGCGCACGGCTATCTGGCTGCCGACCATGAGGGGTACGGCGTGCTGAAGCTGACCGAGCGGGCCTGGCCGCTGCTCAAGCGCGGGGCGGACACGCCGACCGTCATGCTGCGCACGCTGCGCTCGGCCTCGACCGGCGGTAGAACGAAGCGACGGATGCCAGCAACCGGCGATCTGAACAGCCAGGATCAGGCGCTGTTCGAGCAGCTGCGCACGCTGCGCGCGCGCCTGGCTCGGGAACAGAATGTGCCCCCCTATGTCATCTTTGCCGACCGCAGCTTGCATGAGATGGCCACGCTGCGGCCGGCCACGCCTGAGGAAATGCTGGGCGTCGCCGGCGTCGGCGAGGTCAAGATGCAGCGCTACAGCGATGCATTTCTGGATGCCATCCGGCAGGCATAGATCCCGCGCTTCCGCGGCGCACCCTGCAGTGATACATAGTCGAAACAGGCCAAACAGGCATACTTATCCACCGCAGGGCTGTGTAAACGCACTGCTAACACAGATAGCGCCAATGTCGCACAAATCACCTGAACAATAGAAATGTAAGGTGCTGTTAATAAAAGATAATATTATATGCCTTATATTTAGGCAACGGAATGTGACATCGCACATCTCCAGCAACCGCAATCATTCCGGGGATCTGTCCACAGAACTATCCACAGGATCTGTGGACAGCGCGCCAGGCCGGAAAATCACTATCGAGGGTGTAAGAAGTTTTGTGTAAACGGTATAGGTTTATTGCCTCGGCATCCTG
>CAYSMR010000061.1:0-9822 GCA_964432195.1 uncultured Zetaproteobacteria bacterium
AACATCGCCCGTCGGCAGGACTGTTACATAAGAAAAACCATAAACGGGTTGTGTTTTCCTATTCCGATACCACAGTGATATGATGCGCGCGGCACGTTAGGGAGATGCTGATTGATTGCCATCATGGCAAATATCACTTCGTTTCGGAAAAAGTGCGGTTTTGCCATCGCCTGCGCGGAAATGCCGAATGAATCAGCGTTTCCTTGGACGTGTGAATCCATCTGTAACAAAAGGCGATGTTATGAATCCCGTTGAACGTCGAAGTGTATTTTCATTGGCAGGCATCTACAGCCTGCGCATGCTGGGTCTTTTTCTGATTTTGCCCGTATTCGCGCTCTATGCCGAACATCTGGACGGCGTGACGCCCATGCTGATCGGCCTGGCGCTGGGCGCGTACGGTTTGACAATGGCGCTGCTGCAGATTCCGTTCGGCATGCTATCCGACTGCATCGGTCGCAAGCCGGTGATTACCGCAGGCCTGCTGATCTTCGCGATTGGCAGCGTTGTCGCAGCGTCGTCGCACGATATCTGGGGCGTTATTATCGGGCGCGCGCTGCAGGGCGCCGGCGCGATCGCGGCAGCGATGATGGCGCTGCTGGCCGACCTGACCCGGGAGGAGGTGCGCACGAAGGCGACGGCGATGATCGGCATGTCGATCGGCATGTCGTTTACAGTCTCGCTGATTCTCGGCCCGTGGCTGGATGCGGCGATTGGCATCAACGGTATTTTCTGGCTGACTGCGATCTTGGCTGTCGGTGCGATTGTCGTCCTGCATACGATGATCCCGACGCCCGAGCACAGCGGTATCCACCGAGATGCCGAGACGATTCCGGCTCAGCTGGGGTCAGCGCTGCGCAATATCGAGCTGCTGCGGCTGGATTTCGGCATTCTGATTCTGCACTCGATTATGACGGCGATGTTCATTGCACTGCCGTTCGTGCTGCGTGATAATCTCGATCTGCCCTCGCTGCACCATTCATGGGTCTATCTGCCGATTCTGGTGCTGGCGATGGCGCTGATGATCCCGATGGTGATTATCGCCGAGAAGCGCAAGCAGATGAAGCCGGTATTTTTGAGCGGCATTGCGTTGATTGCGGTGTCGGCGGCTGTGCTGGCTGCAGCACACAGCGGCTGGACCGGCGTGATTGCCGGGCTGCTGCTGTTTTTTATCGCTTATAATGTGCTGGAGGCGACGCTGCCATCGCTGGTTTCGCGTATTGCGCCGGTGGACGGAAAAGGAACGGCGATGGGAGTCTATTCGACCAGTCAGTTTCTCGGCGCATTTGTCGGCGGGGCTGGCGGCGGCGTGCTGCTCGATCAATTCGGCGTCAACGGTATCTTTATCGCCTGCTCGATTGCGGCGCTGTTCTGGCTGGGGCTGGCCTTCGGCATGGCGTCGCCGCGTATGCGCAGTGCGATGATTATGGCGGTTGATCCTGCCCGTTCAGGCGATGCGGCCAGCCTGGAGGCGCAGCTGCTGCAGCTGAACGGTGTTGCCGAGGCGCGTATCGCCGTGGATGAAAATGTGGCTTACCTGCGCGTGGAGAAAGAGCATTTCGATGCCGATCAGGCGAAGGCGGTTTTGCAGCCCCGTTAAGGAAGCGCTGATTGTCAGCGTTTCCGCGCAGGCTATGGTCGGTCTGATTACAGGCAGGATGCTTTTAATCAGCATTTCCTTAAAAAATGCTGACAATCAGCGCTTAGTGACGCTCCAGCTCCTGGGTGTGCAGTTCGTTGAGCTTGCGCATCAGCTGGGTGCGCTGCTCCTCGGCATAGGTGGTCAGGCTCTTGCGCAGCGGCGGATAGGCTTCGACGACATTAACGAATACGGCGTAGGGGATGTGAATGATGCTGACACCGTGGTGGGTTGCCATATCGGCCGGGCAGCCGCTGTCGCGGATTGCTGCAGTTTCGCCGATCAGGGCGCCGGGCTTGAGCGTTTTCAGCTCTTTGACCATATGCGGACCCTGTAGCTGGTAGCAGGCCTCGCCCTGTACGATCAGATCGACATGGCTGAGCTGTTCGCCTGATTTGTGAATCAGCGCGCCGGCGCCGTAGTGCTGAATAAAACTCTTTTCAGCCAGATGGCGACGCAGTTTCAGCGGTATGCTCTGCAGGACCGGGCTGGTCGAGAGTACGCCGATCATGCGCCGGATATCGGCCTTGTGCTGCAGCGCCCTTTTCAGGGCCGGATTGGCGACCAACGCGGCGGTCATCTTGTTGCGCGGCAATTTGACGACACTGCTCGGCTTGTTGGCGACGATGTCGGACTTATAAATGCCGGGCTTGAGCAGTTTATCCTCGCTGACGACATCGCCGGCTGCGACCAGATTCAACATAACTGGCGCGCTGTGCGCACCGCGGCTGAATTCAGCCAGTTCACCTTCCAATACCAGATAGCAGCTGTCGCCCTTCTCTCCGTGATGGCAGAGATGCTGCCCCTCGCGCAGCCGCTTGCGGTTCAGCGCCAGCCACAGCCGATTGCGCAGTGCTGCCGGCAGCAGGGGGCGGAGATCCTCCTGCTGTCTGTCCGGCGCGCGCACGCGCCCGATCATCGGAAACTGCTTGACCAGCGCATCGGCCTGACTGGTTTCGCCGCGTCTGAGCAGCAAGCTGTAAAGGTGGCGCAGTGTTTCGGTGGCTGTTGCGAGTTTGCCGGCGGCTATCAGCAGTTCCGCATACTGCTGCAGATAGGCCTCGTTATCTGGATAGAGCTGGACCAGATCGGCATAGATCTTCAGCTGGTCGCTGATTGTCGATGTATGCTGATCGCGGCTCATGGTCGTGCGGGATCAGCGAGTGCGTCACCGGGGCGTTTGTACATCAGTAGCCGAGGTTCGGCATCAGCCATTTTTCGGCCTCCTCGATGCTGATGCCCTTGCGCGCGGCATAATCCTCGACCTGATCGCGATTGATCTTGCCGACCATGAAATAGCGCGCTTCGGGACTGGCGAAATAGAGCCCGGATACGGCTGCGGTCGGCAGCATGGCATAGGATTCGGTCAGGCGCATGCCGATGCGCGCCTCGACATCGAGCAGCCGCCACAGCGTGCCCTTTTCGGTGTGCTCCGGGCAGGCCGGATAGCCGGCTGCCGGACGGATGCCCTGATACTTTTCGCGGATCAGATCCTCATTGCTCAGCGACTCACCGGCCGTGTATCCCCACGCCTCGGTGCGAACTCGCCGGTGCAGCATCTCGGCCAGCGCCTCGGCCAGCCGGTCGGCCAGCACCTTGATCATGATTGCGCTGTAATCGTCATGTTCGGCTTCAAAGGCTTTTGCGCGCTCCTCCGCGCCGAAGATCGCGACGGCGAATGCTCCGAGGTGGTCGCCCGCTTCATCGGAGACAAAGTCGGCCAGGCAGAGGTTGAAGCGGGCGTCTTTTTTATCCTGCTGCTGGCGCAGGAAATGGAAGCGGCAGCGTTCATGCTGCTGCGCCTCGTCGTCAAATACGATAATGCTGTCATCGGCCGTTGCGCGGGCAGGGAACAGGCCGAACACGGCGCGTGCCTCGAACCAGTCGTTGTCGATAATGCGATCCAGCCAGACATTGGCTTCGTCGAACAGCTTCTGCGCCTGCTTGCCCTTGTGGGGATCGTTGAGGATGCGCGGATAGGCGCCGTTGAGCTCCCAGGCCGAGAAGAACGGCGTCCAGTCGATATAGTCGCGGATGACGGCGATTGACAGATCACCGGCGACGCTGACGCCTGGCTGCTGCGGGGCAGGGGGGATATCGGCCGGATTGATGCGCACCCGGTTGGCGCGGGCCGTGTCGAGATCGAGCCATTCGATCTGCAGCTGGCGGCCGAGATAACGCTCACGCACGCCCTGATATTCAGTCCGGATCTGTTGCACGAACGCATCGTGGTTGAGTTCGGAGATCAGATTCTGGGCGACGCCGACGGCGCGTGATGCATCCTTAACCCAGACCACCGGATGCTCGTATTCCGGTTCGATCTTGACGGCCGTGTGCGCCTTCGACGTGGTCGCGCCGCCCAGCATGATCGGCACGCTGAAACCGAGCCGGGTCATCTCTTTGGCGATATGCACCATCTCTTCGAGACTCGGTGTGATCAGACCGGAGAGGCCGATGATGTCGACATCATGCTTTTTCGCCTCCTCCAGAATCGTGGCGGCCGGCACCATGACGCCGAGATCGATCACCTTGAAATTGTTGCACTGCAGCACGACGCCGACGATATTCTTGCCGATATCGTGGACATCGCCCTTGACAGTGGCCATTAGCACTGTGCCGTTGGACGAGTTGTCTCCGGCTTTCTTGCCGGCTTCGATATAGGGCATCAACCAGGCTACCGCCTTCTTCATGACGCGGGCGGATTTGACCACCTGCGGCAGAAACATCTTGCCGGCCCCGAACAGATCGCCGACGACATTCATGCCGTCCATCAGCGGCCCTTCGATCACCTCGATCGGCGTGTCAAACAGCAGCCGCGCCTCTTCGGTGTCTTCAACGACGTAGGTGTCGATCCCCTTGACCAGCGCATGTTCAAGCCGTTTGGCAACCGGCAGCTTGCGCCACTCATCGTCGGCCTTTTTGACCTGAACACCGTCGCCGCGATACTGCTCGGAGATCTCCAGCAGCCGTTCGGTAGCATCCTCGCGCCGGTTGAGCACGACATCCTCGACGCGTTCGCGCAGTTCGGCCGGCAGATCGTCATAGACGGCCAGCTGGCCGGCATTGACGATGCCCATGTCCATGCCCTGCTTGATCGCATGGTAGAGGAATACCGAATGGATTGCCTCGCGCACCGGGTTGTTGCCGCGGAACGAGAACGAGACATTGGAGACGCCCCCGGAGATCATCGCATGCGGCAGATGGCGTTTGATCCAGCCGGTCGCCTCGATGAAATCAACCGCGTAGTTATTGTGCTCCTCAATGCCGGTGGCGATCGCGAAGATGTTCGGGTCAAAAATGATATCCTCGGGCGGGAAGTCGCACTGTTCGGTCAGGATGCGGTAGGAGCGCTCGCAGATTTCGATCTTGCGCTGGTAGGTATCGGCCTGACCGTCCTCGTCGAAAGCCATGACAATCACGGCTGCGCCGTAGTTGCGTACGAGTTGGGCCTGGCGTATGAAGGCCTCTTCTCCCTCCTTCAGCGAGATCGAGTTGACCACGCCCTTGCCCTGGATGCACTTCAGTCCGGCCTCGATAATCTCCCATTTGGATGAGTCGATCATTACCGGTACGCGCGAGATGTCCGGTTCGGCGGCAATCAGGTTCAGGAACGTAACCATGGCCTGTTTGCCGTCGAGCATTGCTTCGTCCATATTGATGTCGATGATCTGGGCGCCGTTCTCGACCTGGGCGCGGCTGACATCAAGCGCCTTGTTATATTTACCGTCGAGAATCAGCCGTTTGAAGATGGCCGAGCCGGTGACATTGGCGCGTTCGCCGACATTGACGAACAGTGACCCCTTGCCGATATGCAGTGGTTCCAGACCGGAGAGGCGACATTCGACGGGCAGATCCGGAGTCTGGCGCGGCGGGATGCCGGCTACAGCCTCAGCCATCGCGCGGATATGGGCCGGGCCGGTGCCGCAGCAGCCGCCGATAATATTCAGAAAGCCTGATTCGGCCCATTCGCGGATCTCGGCGGCCATATCTTCGGGCGTCTCATCGTAGCCGCCAAACGCATTGGGCAGGCCGGCGTTGGGGTGGGCATTGATAGCGCACGGCACCGTGTTGGCCAGCTCTTCGACATACTGGCGCAGTTCGCTGGCTCCGAGTGCGCAATTCAGGCCGATCGAGACCGGCTGGGCATGGGCCAGCGAATCGTAGAAGGCTGTCGCTGTCTGGCCGGAGAGGGTGCGACCGGAAGCGTCGGTGATCGTGCCGGAGATCATGATCGGCAGCGGATGACCGCTCTGTTCGAAATATTGTTTAACGGCGAATACGGCAGCTTTGGCATTCAGCGTATCGAATACTGTTTCGATCAGGATGATATCGGCGCCGCCGTCGATCAGGCCGCGCGTCCCCTCGCTATAGGTTTCAACCAGCTCGTCAAACGTGATATTGCGGAAGCCCGGGTCGTTGACGTCGGGCGACAGCGAACAGGTGCGCGAGGTCGGGCCGAGTACGCCGGCGACAAAGCGCGGCCGCTCGGGTGTGGCAATCGCATCGCAGGCTTCACGCGCCAGCTGTGCGCCGGCCCGGTTGAGCTCGTAAACCAGCGTCTCCATATCGTAGTCGGCCATCGAGACGGAGTTGGCATTGAAGGTGTTCGTTTCAACAATGTCCGCGCCGGCCTCCAGATAGGCCGTGTGGATCTCCCTGATGATCTCCGGCCGGGTCAGTGAGAGCAGGTCGTTGTTGCCCTTGAGTTCACTCTCCCAGTCGGCGAAGCGCTCGCCGCGGTAATCGTTCTCCCCCAGCCCGTAGGACTGGATCATCGTGCCCATCGCCCCGTCCAGAATCAGGATGCGCTGGTTCATATGCTGTTGTAACAGATCGGCTCGTGTCATGCGCGCACGCTATCAGCAGTGAAAAGGCGAAGAAACCGGGCATTGTCGCGCTGTTGTTGGAATGGTTTTTGCGCAGTGAATGTTCTATGCTATAATGGGTCTAAGAATAGAGGTATCCTAGGAGGCTGATTTAATCGTCATGGAAGACACAGGTGCGGCAACGGTTCGGGCTTCTGCATTGAAAGCGGATGCGACGTCGAATGTCTCGAATCAATTCAATCGCTCCCGGCGCATGCTGCAGACATCCCGTTCTGTTTCATCCAGGCTGCAGTTGTTGTTGGATATTGCTGTTGTTGAGTTGCTGCTCTATCTGGCCATCGTGATTACCGGCAGTTTCAAAGTGTTGGGCGATATCTCGATTTACCAGTTTCCAGCTGTTGTGACGCCGTTTCTGATGTGGCTGGTCTATTCCAACTCCGGTGTCTATCGTCGGTTTCCCGGTTATATCAGCAGGTCTTTTGCCGTTATTTGGGCATGGACAAAGGTTGCTGGTATGATGATTGTACTGGCCTTTTTTACAAAAGTGACCGAGGACTATTCCAGGCAGCTGATTGTCTCCTGGTTTGTTGTCAGCGGGGTTGCGCAGATGCTGGTGCACATCGGTATGGAACACCTGATCCGTGCCTATAAGGCCAAGCATGTTGAAATAATCCCCAGCGTACTGGTCGGTAACAGTAAAATGGGGAAGTATCTGTCAGACCATATTAATCAGAATCCATGGATGCCGCACAAGATTGTCGGTGTGATCAGCGATGATGACAAGGGCGTCTGGCACTTGGGTGGTTTGCCAAAACTGGGGCATTTGGATGAGTTGCGCGATATGGTTGAGAAATATCAGATCAAACGGGTCTATTTTGCGTTGCCGATGAAGACGGCGCATCAGGTGCGGGATTTGCAGCTGCGGCTGATTGATCTGAATGTCGATATTGTCTGGGCACCGGATATTTTCGGTCTGCATATGCTCAGTCCCAGCGTGCGTGAGGTGGCTGGTGTGCCGCTCTATTATCTCTCTGAGAGTCCGCTGGTGGAAGGAGCGAGACTGAGCAAGATGATTATGGATAAGTCGCTCGCTCTGATTGCACTGGTGTTGCTTTCTCCGATTATGATTGCTGCGGGAATTGCTGTGAAATTGAGTTCGCCGGGGCCAGTCTTTTTCAAACAGGAGCGACACGGCCTGGATGGAAAGATCATCGGTATCCTGAAATTTCGCAGCATGAAAATGCATCAGGAAGAGGAAGGTAAGGTAGCCCAGGCCCGGAAAAATGATGATAGGGTGACGGCAGTGGGGCGGTTTTTGCGAAAAACGAGTGTTGATGAGTTGCCGCAGCTGTTTAATGTGATCAAGGGAGAGATGTCTCTGGTTGGGCCGCGTCCGCACGCCAAAGCGCACAACCATTTTTACGCAGATAAAATTGTCGCCTATATGTCCAGACACAGAATTTTACCGGGTATTACCGGCCTGGCGCAGGTGAATGGCTATCGGGGGGAAACCGATACGCTTGAGAAGATGGAAAAGCGGGTGGAGTATGATCTGGCCTATATCAATAACTGGTCAATCTGGTTGGATATCCGCATCATGGTTAAAACTGTTTTTACGTTGTTGTCCAAAAACGCTTATTAAAAAATAATAGTTGTCTGCGGATGTATGTTTATTGCTAGCATGCATCTCCAGTGCTGAATCTAGGAGGCCTGACTGAATGGGGGCGCAGGAGAAAAGTAGTAATGTGGTATGGCATCAGGCCACGGTAACCCGGGCAAGGCGGGAAGCCGCCAATGGCCATCGCAGTGTGATTTTGTGGTTTACCGGCCTGTCCGGTGCCGGCAAGTCGACACTCGCACATGCTGTTGAAGAGGAGCTGTATCAGTCCGGTATACGCACATTTGTGTTTGATGGCGATAATGTGCGTCATGGGCTGTGTTCCGATCTGGGATATTCAGATGCTGACAGACGGGAAAATATTCGTCGCATCGGCGAGATGTCCAAGTTGATCATTGAGGCGGGTGTGATCGCTTTGACTGCGTTTATTTCTCCGTTCAGAGTAGACCGTGATCGTGTGCGCGCCTTGGCGGGTGATGGAGATTTCGTTGAAATTTACTGTCGGGCGTCAGTGGATGTGTGCGAGTCCCGTGATGTAAAGGGACTATACGCGCGCGCAAGAGCCGGCGAGATTAGTCATTTTACCGGGATATCATCGCCATATGAAGAGCCGGAGAATCCGGAGTTGGTCGTGGATACAGGCTCTCAGCCGCTGGAGCGCTGCGTGCGACAGGTGTTGGAATATCTGGAAGAGAATGCCGTGATCACGTCGGCCCGACAACAGGCATTACATGCGAGCGTGAATAGATGAAGGGTATAATTCTCGCGGGCGGTTCAGGCACGCGACTGCATCCGTTAACGCTATCGGTCAGCAAGCAATTGATGCCGGTTTATGACAAGCCAATGATCTACTACCCGCTATCTACGCTCATGCTGGCGGGGATACGGGAAATTCTGATCATTTCAACGCCGATGGATCTGCCAAACTTCCAGCGCCTGCTTGGAGATGGCTCCCAATGGGGGCTACATCTGAGCTATGCCGAGCAGCCCAGTCCGGATGGGTTGGCGCAGGCCTTTACGATTGGCCGATCTTTTATTGGTGATGAGTCAGTGGCACTGATTCTCGGAGATAACATCTTTTATGGTCATGGTATGGTTCAGAAGCTGCAGCAGGCTGCTGCCCAAGAGGTCGGGGCTACCGTATTTGCCTACCGGGTCAGTGATCCTGAGCGTTACGGTGTTGTGGAGTTCGAGGCTGGCTTTCAGGCCGTCTCAATCGAGGAAAAACCAGAGCACCCGAGGAGCAGCTGGGCCGTTACAGGTCTCTATTTTTATGATAACGATGTTGTTGAAATTGCAGCCGGTCTGACGCCATCTGCTCGCGGGGAGCTGGAAATCACCGATGTGAACCGGGACTACCTGGGGCGGAATGCATTGCGAGTGGAGCCGCTGAGTCGTGGTGTGGCGTGGCTGGATACCGGCACGCATGAATCCCTGCTGGATGCTTCTCGCTATGTGGAGGTGATTGAGAAGCGTCAGGGACTGAAGATTGCCTGCCCCGAGGAGATTGCCTGGGAGAGGGGGTATATCTCGGATGCCCAGCTGGAAGGCTTGGCGTTGTCATTGAGCAAGAATGATTACGGGCAATATCTGTTGCGTCGCTTGTCCGAGAGGAAGCTATGAACGTGATTGAAACAGCACTGCCCGGCGTATTGATTCTTGAGCCGAAAGTGTTTGGTGATGTGCGCGGTTTTTTTCTGGAAACATATCACAAGCAACGCTATGCGGCAGCGGGTATTCCC
>CAYSMR010000062.1:0-9799 GCA_964432195.1 uncultured Zetaproteobacteria bacterium
GGACGCCCGCCGTCTCTATCTGGGCGAAAGCTTTTCGATGTGAGTCGCGCATCACTGGTAAAAGCGGCTGAATCTGCTTGAATAACCGCCGGAGAACAGAGACCATGAATCACCCCAGCACCGATATATCAGCGCCTGTTCAAACGCCGGAGCCGGTCATTGTCGCCGTCACCGGCGCATCGGGCGCATGCTACGCCCTGCGCCTGATCAGGCGGCTGGCAGAGCGCGGCGCGGCGCTGCATATCCTGCTCTCCGATGCCGCGCGCGTCGTGCTCAGGCAGGAGAACGATCTGGATCTGCCGGCCGATGCGAATGCAACAGCGCAGGCGCTGGCCGATCACCTGCAGATCAGCGCCGCGCAGCTGCGCTGCTACGCGCTGCATGACTGGTTCTCGCCGGCCGCGTCCGGCTCGGCAAGAATCCGGAAAATGGTCATTATTCCATGCTCGATGGGCACGCTGGCGCGCATCGCATGCGGCGCGTCGGACAACCTGATCGAGCGCGCCGCCGATGTAATGCTGAAAGAGCGCCGGCAGCTGATCTTGGCGCCGCGCGAAACGCCGCTCTCCAGCATCCACCTGGAGAACATGCTCAAGCTCTCGCAACTGGGCGCGCATATTATCCCGGCCATGCCCGGCTTCTATCACCGGCCGCAGACGCTGGACGAACTGATCGACTTTCTCGTGGATCGCGTGCTCGATCATCTCGACATGCCCAATCCGGAGGCGAGACAATGGGGACGATGACACAGCGCTGCAGATGGATCATTGCCGTACTCTGCGTACTGGCGCTGAACGGCTGCGTATCCGCCGTATCGGCCATTCCGGGGGCGGTTTACGGCGTCGTCGCCGATCAGTTCTCCGGCGAGGAGCAGAGCTTCCCCTACAACATCGAGAAAACACTGGCCGCCACCCAGCAGGCGCTGCGCAAGATGCAGCTGTCAATCGACCTGCTCGAAATCCGCACGGACGGCGGCTACGGCATCGCGTTCGACAACGACAAACTGGACGGCGAGATTACGCTGACCCGGCAGACCGGACGGCTGACGACGGTTCATATCCGGGTTCGGGAGCTGGTACGTCAGGAGTCGGTTGAGCGGGCGATTCTGCAGATGATCGCCGCCACGTTGAAACAGCTGCAGGCACGGGCGCGCATCGACCGGCGCAGATTGAACAACCTGCGCGCCAAGCCGAGCATCAAATCGCGCAGAGTCGGCTGGTATCGCCCTGGCGCCAGGCTCGATGCCTATAAAACCGGCAACTCGGGCTGGTTAAAAATCAGAATGCCGTCGGGAAAGATGGCCTATCTGAAAGGAACCATCAAAAAATGAGACTACAGCAAGCACGGTGTCTCACGCCCCTGTTCGAAATGAACAGACAACCACAGAAAGCGGAGTAGAGAGATGAGCAATAGCAATAACCAGGCACTGGATGATATCGCGGAAAAGATCGCCGGCGGCATCCGCATGCTCGGCGGCCTGAAACAGGGTGCCGAGGCGCAGGTGCGCAACATAGTCGAAGGCGCGCTGTCGCAGTTCGATATCGTCACCGCCGAGCGCATGGAGGTGCAGGAGGCGATGCTGAAGAAGGCGCGTCAGGATCTGGACGCCCTCAATGCGCGCGTCAGCGAGCTCGAAGCGCAGCTGAAACAGCTCGCACGCTGATCCTGATACAGCGATGAGCCGGGCCGAAGATCCGCACAGCTGGCTGAACGATCATGGTGATTATCTCTATCGCTATGCGATGTCGCGCCTGCATGACGAGGAGCTGGCCCAGGATCTGCTGCAGGAGACGCTGCTGGCCGGCTGGAAGGGGCACGATCGCTTTGCCGGCCAGTCGTCGGTGCGCACCTGGCTGGTCGGCATTCTCAAACACAAGATCATCGATCACATCCGGCGCGAAATCCGCGGCCGCAACCTGAACGAGGCGGTCGAATCCGATCCGACCTCGGCCTATTTCAATGCCGACGGCAGCTGGAACGAATCGCCCGGCGCGTGGAAAGATAACCCGGAAGATCTGTGCAGAAACGAGCAGTTCCATGCCACGCTGAACGCCTGCATCAGCCACCTGCCGGAAAAGCAGCAGCTGGTATTCCGCATGCGCGACATTGTCGGCGATGATACGCCGACGGTCTGTAAGGCCTGCGATATCACATCGACCCA
This sequence comes from uncultured Zetaproteobacteria bacterium, assembly GCA_964432195.1. Taxonomy (GTDB): domain Bacteria; phylum Pseudomonadota; class Zetaproteobacteria; order Mariprofundales; family Mariprofundaceae; genus Mariprofundus. The sequence continues at coordinate 2,162 of CAYSMR010000062.1, forward strand.
CCTGCACGTTCTGTTGCACCGGGCGCGGCTGGCGCTGCGCAAATGCCTCGAAACGCACTGGTTTGAAAAAGGAATGCAGCGATGAAACATGCCTGCCAATACACCAGCCGGCTGGCCTCGGACAGCCTTGATCGCCCCTTAAGCCTGTGGGAGCGCATCCGGCTGAAACTGCACCTGTCGATCTGCAACAACTGCCGCAACTGCGATGCCAATCTGAAGCTGATGCGCCAGATCAATGCGCTGATTCGCGACAACCGCTATGGTCAGCTGCGTCTCTCCGAGCAGCAGCGCAAACAGCTGCATGAAGCGCTTAAGCGCGGCGCGCAGCAGCCGCCGGAACAGGAGTAGCGCGTCAGCTGACCTTTGCCGGCAGTTCAACCCGCCAGATATGAAAGCCGGCTGTGCGTCCGCGCACCTGATGCCGCTTGCGCTGTTCGCGATCGATCTTGCGATCGGAATGAAAATAGACCCGCCCGTCGGCCGCAATGCCGGGCGCGCCGTCGCGACCGCCATCCCGGGTCAGGCGGGTCAGAGCGCGCCCGTCATGACCGATCAGCCAGATATCCCAGTTGATCCGTCCGGATCGCGAGCGGTCGTCATCCTCTGCGTCATCCCTATGACGGGCGGCCTCTGCCCCGCCCCGGTTCGATGTGAATGCGATCCATTTGCCGTCCGGACTCCAGGTTGGCTGCACATCCACATGCCGCCCTTCGGTCAGCTGAATCAGTTCCGTACCGTCCACATTCATCATGAACAGATGCCAGTAGCGACCATCCTGCATGCTGAATACCAGCCGCTTGCCATCGGCTGACAGGGCCGGATTGATGCCATCCGTCAACTCGCGCTCGGCGCCGCTGCGGGTAATATGGACCAGCACCGGCTGCTTGCCACGAATATTCCAGTTATCGAATGCCGGCGCGCTGCTCCGGCGGCTTGATGAGCGCGGGAAGCGCCGTTCGGCGGCACGCAGACGCACGGCGATCAGACTGCCGTCGGCCAGCACGATCGGGCTCTTCAGCTCGCCGTCCAGACGCTGGTAGCGGCGCGTCACGCCGCCCTCCACCGCTTTTTCCCATAAGCCGAGGCTATCGGCGCGATAGGAGAGGAACGTCACCTTGTCGTTGCCATACCAGGCCATCGACTCCAGCGCCTGCGGATCGCCCTCGCTGACCAGATTCAGCGGATCGCCGTTCTCCAGCAACCGCCGCGTAACGACAGGCTTGCGCTTTGTACCGGATACAACCAGCAGATATCTGCTGTCCGGCGAAATGAGCGGATACATCTCGCTTTCGCCCGGCTCCAGCGTCAGCAGTTCGGCTGTATGCGCGCCGGCTTCGGCAGGCATATCTTGCCGGGGCGGCACGACAGCATCCTGCAACCAGTCCATCAGATCCTGCCCGTGCGCCGCCGGCGCCAGTGCCAGCATCGCTGCAACGAAACCGCATGCGCGCATGGACGAAAGTCGCCTGATCATTGCTTCAGCCAGCCTCATCTGACCGGCTTACTGCCGCAACTTCAGCTGCCAGATATTCCAACCGGAGATCGTGCCGCTCTGCGGTTTGTCCGGATTACGGTCGGAGTGGAATACAACAGTCTCATCGTCCAGCCAGGCCGGACCGCCATCGGCCGCGCTGCGGGCATTGGTCAGACGCGTAATGCGATAGTCATGCTTCATATCCATCATATAGATCGATGTACGGGTCACCTTGCCGACATAGTCGCGGTTGGAGACAAAGAGCAGGCGTCTGCCGTCCGGACTGAACTGCGGTTCGAAATCGCCATATTTCGAGTCGGTCAGCTGCACTAGGTCGCCGCCCTCGATCGTCTGCATCCACAGGTCGTAGTTGCCGTTGGTTTCGCGCACAAAAACGATCCGTTTGCCGTCCGGCGAAACCGTACCATCAAAGGCATTGGGTATCATGATCAGCTGCATCGTCGTGCGATCAAATACGAACAGCACCGGCGGCGACAGCTTGTTTTTCTTACCGGTTTCGGTCGCCCTGTAACCCTGCTTGTGCATGAAGCTGTCCGAATCGTAGGTGCGCCACGCCTGACCGATCAGTTCGACATAGGGGTGTTTGGCAAACTCGCTGAGCATCTCGTTCATGCGCAACTTCTGCAGCGTCGTATCAAAGCACCAGACCTTGCCGTCCCGCGATGCGTTCAGATGATACGGCACGACATTGCCGCTGTAAGCCCCCATCTGGCCGATCGCCGCATAGCTTTCGCCATGCCCGAACCACATCCATGAGCTGATCGGCCCGGTCCGGTTGCTGACAAAGCCGACGGACCCGTCCCGCACCGCGACGCCGAAACGAATCGCCTCATTCAAGACCATCGGCTTGACCATGCGGGAGGATGAATTCGGAGAGTGGCTGGAGAGCCGTTCAACCCGGAACTGCTTGTCGTGGTAGGTGCTGATAACCATAAAATCGCCGGCCACCGACGGATAGACGCTGTACACGCCCTTCTTCACAATCAGCGGCGATACCGGATAGAGCGGCGGCGTTTCCGCATGACGGCCGAAACCGGATGCCCAGCTCACCGGGGCCAGCATCAGCAGCGCCGACAGCGCCATCCCCGACAGCATCATCGACATCTTCGTTGATCTCTTCATAGATAACCTCCACTCATCTAATCCGGATTTGATCCGGCGCCAGCGCATGACAACCATCGCTGCCGCCGCCGGTGCGCAACTATGCATGGCCGGGTGGCAAAAAAATTGTGATCTATATCACATATGAACAGCTTTTAATGACAGCTTCAGGAAGAGCTGATGTTTTGCCTTTCCGGCAAAAAACGGCCAGCTCGGGCGCGCATCGCCTACAAGCCGGTCATGCCGGCTCGCAGAGCTGTTGCCCGGCGATCAGATCTTGCCGTCGGACTTCAGATCGTTGAGCAGATCCTCATAGCTCATAATCGGCTCATACTCCTGCGCCTCAAAGGCCAGCATATTCTTCTGCTCCTCAGCCAGCAGATTGCGCACCGCCTCATTCACAACATCGGAGATCGAGCGGTTGCTGCCGGCAGCCTTCAGCTTGATGGCACGGTGAATATGCTCATCGAAATAGATCGTGGCCTGTTTTGTCATGGCTTTATCTGTTCTCGGTTTATCCGTTCTGGAATCGTCCATCGCTGCACCTCGAAGCCAACGGTAACATTAAGACATTTTGACGTCAAAAGTTTACACTTAACTATAATGTGGAAATAGGCTTTCCTACTCTTTGCGGTGCTCCTTGTAGTAATTGATCAGCCCGTTGGTCGAGCAGTCGTGCCCTGTGACCTGCTCATAATCTTCCAGCTCCGGTAATATCTTTCGCGCTAACTGCTTGCCCAGCTCCACCCCCCACTGATCGAACGCATTGACACCCCAGATCACGCTCTGCACAAAGGTTTTGTGCTCATACATCGCGATCAGACTGCCCAGCGCGTGCGGCGTCAGCTTCTGAAACAGAATCGAATTGGTCGGTTTATTGCCGGGGAACACCTTGTGCGGCAACAGTGTCTCCAGTTCCTTGCCGCTCAAGCCCTCCGCCTCCAGTTCGGCGCGCACCTCATCGGCGCTCTTGCCGCGCATCAACGCCTCGGTCTGGGCGAAGAAGTTCGAGAGCAGCATCGGGTGGTGGCGACCGACCGGATTCTTCGTTTCCACCGGCGCGAGGAAATCACACGGCACCAGCTTGCTCCCCTGATGAATCAGCTGGTAGAATGCATGCTGCCCATTGGTACCCGGCTCGCCCCAAATAATCGGACCGGTGGAGTAGTCGACCGGCTCACCGTCGCGGGTCACCGATTTGCCGTTACTCTCCATATCACCCTGCTGAAAATAGGCCGGGAAGCGGTGCATATACTGATCATACGGCAGCAGCGCATGCGAATCGGCACCAAAAAAGTTGTTATACCAGATACCGAGCATGGCCAGAATCACCGGCGCATTCCGCTCCAGCGGCGCGGTACGGAAGTGCTCATCCATCGTATGCGCGCCGGCCAGCAGATCCTCGAAATGGTCCATACCGATATAGAGCGCAATCGACAGTCCGACCGCGCTCCACAGCGAATAACGTCCGCCGACCCAGTCCCAGAACTCGAACATATTAGCCGGATCAATGCCGAAAGCCGACACAGCCTGGGCATTGGTTGATACCGCGACAAAGTGTTTGGCGACGGCAGTCTTGGTGCCGCCGCGGCTTAGGAACCAGTCGCGCGCGGTGCGCGCATTGGTGGTCGTCTCCTGCGTTGTGAAGGTTTTGGATACAATCACAAACAGCGTCGTTTCGCGGTGCAGGTGGCGCAGCGTCTCGACCATATGGGTGCCATCCACATTGGAGACAAAGTGCATATGCAGCTTGTCTCGACCGTACGGCGTCAGCGCCTCGGTGACCATTACCGGACCGAGATCCGAACCGCCGATGCCGATATTGACGATATCGGTAATCGGTTTGCCGGTGCTCCCCTTCCACGCACCGGAACGCACTGCCTCGGTAAATTCGCGCATCTGGCCGAGCACCCGATTCACATCCGGCATCACATCCTTGCCGTCGACGATGATCGGCCGGTTGGAGCGATTGCGCAGCGCCGTATGCAGTACGGCGCGGTGCTCGGTATTATTGATCTTCTCGCCATTGAGCAGCCGTTCGCCCCACCCTTTGACATCGCGCGCCCGGGCCAGATCGAACAGCAGCTGCTTGGTCTGTTCGGTCATAATATTCTTCGAGTAGTCGATCAGCATATCGCCGACCTGAATCGAGTTGTTGCGGAAGCGCTCCGGATCGGCGGCAAAGAGCTCGCGCATATGCGTCTTCTTCATGACCCTGGCGTGCTCAACCAGTTTTTTCCACTCCGGCAACTGCGTCAACTCAGACACGCCCCCTCCCCCCTGATCCCGATTGATCATCAACAAGCACATCTTACCGGCATCGACAGCAAAGACCAAGAGCCGGGGTGCTGTTTTCAGATATGGAGCGGAATGTGCTAGGCTTGCCCGTCGCAATTTACCGGGAGGGGGTGTCATGGCCGGACTCAATATCGTATTCATTGCATCGGAAGCGTCGCCGCTGGCCAAAACCGGCGGTCTGGCCGATGTGACCGGATCGCTGCCGCACGCGCTGCAGCATCTCGGCCACCGTGTCACCGTCATCATGCCCTACTACCGTCGCCACATCGATGCTTCGGGCATCAGCGTCACGCCACTCGGACGCAGTATCGAAATGTGGGCCGACGGCGTACAGCGCCACTGCCCGCTACATCAGGCAGTCATCGACGATCTGCGCTATATCCTCGTCGAACAGGACGATCTCTATGATCGCGACGGCATCTATGGCCCACCCGGCGGCGCGTATGAGGATAACCTGCTGCGTTTCCTGCTGTTCGACCGCGTCGCGCTGGAGGCGGCTGCAGATCTCGGTACGCCGGTCGATATCCTGCACTGCCACGACTGGCAGACCGGCATGATTCCGCTGCTGCTGCAAACCCAGTATCAGCACCACCCGTCGATCGCCACGGCGCGCACGGTCTATACGATCCACAATCTGGCCTATCAGGGCCTGTTCCCAAGCGAATGGATTCACAGGCTCGGCATCCCGAGTCACCACTTCCATCCCGGCGGTTTCGAATTTCACCACCAGATCAACTGCATGAAAGCCGGCATTGCCGATGCCCATGCAATCACGACAGTCAGCCCGACCTACGCCGGGGAGATCCTGACCAACGAATATGGGTGCGAACTGCAGGGATTCCTGCGCGAGCACAGCCACAAACTCTCGGGCATCGTCAACGGGCTGAATATCGATGCCTGGAACCCAGCCAGCGACGATGCCCTGCCAGCCCGCTTCAGCCCCGGCAAAACAGCCGGCAAAAAAGCATGCAAGCAGGCTCTGCAACAGGAGTGCGGACTGGATCAGGATGCGAATGCGCCACTGATGACGATCATTTCGCGGCTGGCCGACCAGAAGGGGGTCGACCTACTGCTGGCCAACGCCGAAGCCTGGGCCGAGAGCGGTTATCAACTGGTCGTGCTCGGCTCGGGCGATCCGCACAGCGAACATGCGCTGCATGCGCTGGCTGCAGCGCATCCGGGCCGGATCTACTTCTGGCGCGGCTTCAATGAGGCGCTGGCGCGTCGCATCTACGGCGGCGGCGATATCTTCCTGATGCCGTCGCGCTTCGAGCCCTGCGGTCTCGGCCAGCTGATGGCCATGCGTTACGGCGCGGTGCCGGTCGTGCGCGCCACCGGCGGCCTGAAAGATACCGTGCTCGATTACGCCCAACACGGCAGCCGTGCTACCGGCATCCACTTCCGCGACGCGACGCCCGCCGCATTCGATGCCGCCGTCGAGCAGGCGGTCGATCTCTACCGCAATCACAAAACGACCTGGTCGCGCATCCGCAGCAACGGCCTCAAACGCGACTCGTCATGGGAGGCCTCGGCCGCCGATTATGTCGCGCTCTATCAGCGGCTGCTCGATTCATGAGCTGCGTCATCGCCGCCGACATCGGCGGCACCAATATCCGCCTCGCCGTCATCGATCCGCAGGGTGAAATTGTCGCCGAATCCCGATACAGAGCGGCCCTGAGCCGGCACGGCGAACTGAGTCAGGCGGCGGCCGAGACGCATGTGATCAAAACCCTCTGCGAAACCATTCAACCGTTCGCCGAGCGTCACGGCATCGAGCGGCTCGGCATGGGCTTCCCCGGCTTTTTCCACGGCCGCACCGGCCTGCTGGCCGCATCACCCAATCTACCACTACTGCAGGAGTTCGCGCTCGCCGAACGCTTGAGCGAGGCGCTCGGCATCGCCGTTCAGGTCGAAAACGACGCCCTGTGCGCTGCCATCGGCGAACAGAAATACGGCGCCGGCCAGGGGCGCGCCAATCTGCTCCATATCACGCTCGGCACCGGCGTCGGCAGCGGCCTGATCCTGAACAATATCCCCTACTCCGGCGAACATGGCATGGCCATGGAGTTCGGCCACCTCTGTATCGAACACCACGACGGCCGTCTGTGCGGCTGCGGCAATCACGGCTGCGTGGAGGCCTATGCCTCGGCAACGGCGCTGATCCGGCGCTTCAACGAGATCTGCAACTGCGAGCTGGCCGATGCCAAGACCATTTTCGAACAGGCGCGAGCCGGCCACACATGCGCCGTCACCATCACCGACGAAGCCGGCCGCTATCTCGGCATGGCAATCGCCGAGGCGGTCAAACTGCTCGACGTGACGACGGTCACCGTCAGCGGAGGCTTAACCGGCGGCTGGGACATCCTCTATCCGCCGCTGATCGGAGAACTGAACAACAATCTGATCGCGCCGCAGAAGGGGCGTGTCGAGGTACTGCGTTCCCGACTCGATGACAATGCCGGCCTGCTGGGGGCCGCAGCCATCGCCAGAATGACATAAGAAGCGGCACAAGAGGCAAGAGAGAAGGTTACCGCGCTGCCGCCTCACTAAGCAGCAGCGTCATCGACGGATTGTTGCGCGCGCGCTGCAGATTCACAAACAGGCGATCTCCGGCAACCAGCACGCCGCTGATCACGGCGGCCGGGTGATGCAGAATCCGATGCAGCTGATGCCCGTCCCAGGCCCACAGCGTCGACGGCGAACCGCGATCGCTGATCCACCACCAGCGGCGCGATGCATCCCAG
>CAYSMR010000063.1:0-9511 GCA_964432195.1 uncultured Zetaproteobacteria bacterium
ATGCATCCCAGCTGGCATCATCGGGCCTGGCCAGCTCATTGCGCTGCAACCAGGTGTTGATCACCGGATGCTCCCCTCCGTCATCAAGCCGGAGCAGCCGGCCCGCGCCCGACTCGACCAGCAACAACCCGCCGTCCGGCATCGGTTCGATATCGCTGATCGCCGCAAAGCGCGCCGCACCCGCCGTGCGCGCTGCCGCCCGCGCATCTTCAGGCGCAACCGTCAGCCAGCCCCGGCTGCGATGCAATACGCTGAACCGGCGCGCTGTGATATCGAGCCGGTAGAGGCTGCCGCCATCGTTCGCATCGGCCAGATAGGCGAAGCGCTGATCGGCAGAAAATGCGATCGCGCGATGATTGAAACGGCCGCCGTAACGATACGGCGCCAAGCCCGGATGGGTACTCTCGCGACTAACTGCATTGACCCGCTGATCATCGGGAAACTGTTCGGGCTCGGCCATGCGCCAGATCTCTCCCTGATCGCCCCCCTCGGCTACCCACAGCGAGCCATCCGGCGCAAAACGGACGCCGTTGACATTGGCGAAGCCCTCAACCAGCAGATGCGTGCGGCCGCGCCCGGTATTCAGCGCCGCAACGGCAGCCCGATCCGAAAACGCGCTGATCTCACTGCCGAAATAGAGCCAGCGGCCGTCCGGCGCCAGCGTCATCCGGTTCGGCGTCAGGTTCCGCCATGCCCCGAGCGAGTGGTAATGCCAGCCCGGTGCCATCACCAGTCCGCTGCCATCGACACTGCAGGCAGCCAGTAGCACAAGCAGTAGCATACTACGCCTGACGGTGACAGCTGCATTCGCTCCGGTCTGCATCACCCGTCTCGCTACCCATCTGTAGAGACTGCATCTGATCATGCTCTCCGGCCACTCCATCCCGACGGGCACACGGCAGAGCGCCGGCCCCTGAATTCACAAACGTGAATATAGGACTGCGGCAAAGCGGAAGGCAAGCACCCGGCCGAACCGGACCATTGAATCAGGAGAGGAGCGCTACTCCCAGTCGTCGCCGCCCCATGTATCGTCATCATCAAAATCATCAATATCGAACGCGGGGCATCCAGCAGCACCCCGGCCTCGGACAACGGTTCGTCGATCTCGACCAACTCGGATGAATGGGTAATAAAGCGTATGATATCGGTCATTTCTGCCCCCCCTCTGTCGCGGCTTCCGGGACGTAGACTGGGAGCATTCGGGACACACAGATGACATCTCCGGGTCAGCCGCGTGGCAGCGCGTCACTGCTGCAGGAATGCGACGCCCTGTTCGACGGCGCGCGGCAGCGACTCATCGCGCGCCAGATGTGCGCTGATCGCCGATGCCAGCCGGCAACCGGTACCATGGCTCTGCTCCCGGTTCCAGGGCTGCCGCGCATGCCGGAAGCAGTGCCGCTTCCCATCCGCCAGGCAGAGCTCATCACTGAGCTGATCGCCGTCGCCGTGACCGCCGGTCAGCAGCACGGCGCAACCGAAGCGTTCGGCCAGTTGCGCCGCGCCGTCCGCGCCGCGTTCGCAACGCGCGCCGAGCAGCGCGTCGGTCTCATCGAAGTTGGGGGTTATCAGCGTAGCCTGCGGCAACAGCGCCTGCCCCAGCGCATCAATCGCGCCGGCATCGAGCAGCGACCGACCACTGCTGGCGACCAGCACCGGATCGACCACCAGCGCGCCATCGTGCAGCTGCGACAACAGCGCCGAGATCAGCGCAATATGCTCGGCATCGACCAGCATGCCGGTCTTGACCACGGCGACATCATAATAATCGAACACGGCATGCATCTCGGCATCGAGCTGGGCCAGCGATACCGGTTCAATGCGCACCACGGCCGCCGGATGCTGCGCGGTCAGCGCCGTGATCGCCGAGCAGCCATGCACATCCAGCGCCTCGAAGACGCGCAGATCGGCCTGAATGCCGGCGCCGCCGCAGCTGTCCGAGCCGCCGATGGTCAGGCAGACCGGACGCGAATCGCTCACGCCTGCTCCCACAGCGCCGCCAGCTTCTCCGCCCGGCCCCGGATATCATCAGCCGCAAACAGGCCGGATATGACCGCCGCGCAATCAGCGCCGGCCGCCTTCACCTGCGCAATATTCTGCGGCCCGATGCCGCCGATCGCGCAGATATTCGCCTCCGGGAACAGCTGTCGCGCCTTGGCCAGTCGGGCCAGCCCGATCTCCGGCACCTCCGGTTTGGAACGGGTCTGCCAGATCGCGCCGAACGACACATAATCGGCGCCGTCCTTCAATACCGACTGCGCAAACGCCGCATCGGCGCGGCAGGTGATGCCGATCAGCAGATCATCTCCGATCTCGTTCCTGAGCTGAATCAGATTGGGCGCATCATCGCGCCCGAGATGAACGCCGTCGGCGCCGGCATCCACGGCCAGCTGCGCCGAATCGTTGATAATCAGGCGCGCATCATAGCGGCAGGTCAGCTCGCGCAGCGCCAGCGCCCGCTTGAGCTGACGCTTGTACCCCTGTTTCTTGTCGCGAAACTGCAGCAGGCGCACGCCGCCTTGCAGCGCAGCCTCGGCCCGCGCCAGCAGATCATCACGATCCAGATCGGCCGGCAGAATACCGTAAACGCCGCGCAAGCTAGTCATCGAGCAGCTTCAACAAATCGGTGAACTGCGGCAGCATGAACACGCGATCGGCATACTCCGGCGGCACATCCTGATAACCGTGCTCGGCGAAGGCAACCGTATGGCAGCCGGCATTGAAACCAGCCTCAACGTCGAAGCGGGTATCGCCGACCATGACCGTATCAGCCGCATCCACGCCCATCGCCCGGCAGCACTCCCAGAGCATGTCCGGCGCCGGCTTCTTGGCGAAACCGTCCTCGGGCGAGAGCGCCAGCGTCAGATAGGGGGTCAGCCCCAGCGCATCGAGCACCTTGACGCGCGCCTTGGCCGGCTTGGCGGTCACGCAGGAGAGCGGAATGCTGCGGTCGCGCAGGCTGTCCAGCACCTCGATCACGCCCGGAAACGGCTTGCCGAAATCGGCCGGATGCTGCTCGTAGATATCGGCGAAAGCGTGGTAGAGGGCCATTGTCTCTTCGTGCTCCATCGGCAGCCCGAGCACATTGGAGGCGAGCTTGTGCGCGCCGCCGCCGACATGCGGCCGGGTCTCATCCAGCGTCAGGCGCAGATCGTAACCGAGCGACGCCAGTGCCCGGTTCGCATTGGCCTGAATATCGGGCAGCGCATCCACCAGCGTACCGTCCAGATCGAATATGAAGGCCTTCGGCGCGGTTCTGTTATCTGTCGTGTTATTGGTCGTACTGTCTGTCATACTATCCTCGCATATAGCGGATTGAGTGATTGATCTCTTCAAACACATCATGGTCTGTTTCGCGCCGCAGCGCATCGCGCAGACGCATCAGAATCGCCCCGCTGTTCTGCCCATTTGCCAGCTGCGCCAGCGCCCAGGCCGCATGGCCGCGAATCAGCGGCTCGGTATCGTTCAGCACGGCCAGCAGATCATCGACAAACGCCGCATCGCCGGAATTACCCATCGCTATGCAGACATTGCGCAACAGGCCGCGCCGCCGCGTGCGCCGGATCGGCGATTTGCGGAACCGCTGCCGGAAACAATCCTCATCCAGATGCAGCAAGCTAGCAAGATCGGGCAGCCGATTCTCCCCTCGGGGGCTAAGGAGATCGCCGGGCAGCGCCGCGACCGCCTCCTGACTGCGAGCATGCCGGTTCCACGGACAGACCTGCTGGCAATCGTCGCAGCCGTAGATCCGGTTGCCCATCAGCGGCCGCAAGCGGCGCGGGATAAAGCCGTCGAATTCAATCGTCAGATAGGAGATGCACAGACGCGCATCAACGACATAGGGGGCGACAATAGCCCGCGTCGGACAGACATCGATGCAGGCCGAGCAGCTGCCGCAGTGATTTACGGCAGGCAGATCCGGCTCGATATCGGCCGTTGTGAATATCTCGCCGAGCAGAAACCAAGAGCCGAGCCGGCGGTGAATCGTCAGCGAATGCTTGCCCTGCCAGCCGAGACCTGCTGATTCGGCCAGCGCATGTTCGAGCACCGGCGCGGTATCGACAAACACACGCTGGTCGTGCCGGCCCAGCAGACGATCCAGATCGGCCGCCAGCGCCTTCAGCCGCTTCTTCATCACATCGTGGTAATCATCGCCGTGTGCATAAGCCGAAATCACACCGGCCCGCGTTGCGACGGCGGCCTGAGCGAGCGAATAGTCCGGGGGTGCATAGGGCATGGCCAGCGAAATCACGGCCCGCACCCCCTCCAGCATCGAGGCCGGCACCATGCGCCGCTGCAGACGCGTCGATTCCGCCATCCAGCCCATTGAACCATGCATGCCGGCAGCCACCCATCTCTGCAGCGCCCGATCATGGAATTCATCGATACGCGGCCGCGTCACCCGGCAGAGCACAAACCCGTGGTCCTGCGCGCGCTGCCGGATCAAAGTTGTGATCTCGTCGCTTGCCATCGTCGCACCCTGCCAGAACGACACGACTGTTTCATGCAAGTATAAATATAAAAAATGTAAATATAGATATTAAAGAAAATAGTACTTGAAGCGATAAACAAAAACTGATTAGTGTGCGACCGACTAGGAATTTTCCTTACCTGAACAGGAGGCCGTTATGTATATCACAACCGGCGAGGCCGCAAAGGCATGCGGTGTCAAACTGAACACGATCAAAAACTGGATTCGCAATGGCGACATCCCTGCCATTCGCACCCCCGGCGGCCACTGGCGCATTCCGCAGGATGCATTCACCGCATTCCTGGATACATTCAACACGCCGGTCACTGCCACTGACACCAAGGCAGACAAGAGTGAAATACGCATTCTGGTCATTGATGATGATATTACCGCCCACGAACTGATTGTCGGCGCACTGGAAATGTCCGGCGACAATTATGAGGTCCATTCCGCCGATGACGGCTATTCAGGACTGATCGAAATCGGTCGTCTGCAACCGGACCTGATCCTGCTCGATATCATGATGCCCGACATCAACGGGCTGGAAATTATCCATCGACTGAAGGCTACTGACTCTCCCCTCCCGGATGCCAGAGTCATTGCGATTACGGCTGCATCAGACCGGCGGCTGGTGGTCAACCGCATTCGTCAGAGCGGAGTCGAAGCGCTGCTGTTCAAACCTTTGAATATCGACGCGCTAATCGAATCAGTACGAAAAATCGTCAACCGGCCCGAACAGAACCAGAATCTGCATATGGGCGCGGGCATCTGAGCATGGCTACGATACTGATGGTGGATGACGACGCGCTACTGCTGGACCTGTACAGGGCCGTACTGGATGATGAATTTCATGTTCTGACAGCAAATTCGACAACTCAAGCCATTGAACTGCTGGCTGCCGGAGGCGTGGATGCCGTAGGATGCGACTACCACCTCAGTGACGGATCGGGACTGGATATCGTAGCCTGGATTGCCACCCACTGTCCGAATCTGTTGCAAACCACAGCTCTGATCAGCGGCGAGACAGTGCCGCCCTTATATGGGTTCAATGTCAAATGCCTGTACAAGCCCGTGCCCATGGAGGAGTTGCTGGATCTCTTTTGCTCATGGCTGTCACCAACAGAGGGGGGAGCAAAGCATGCTGTCGATTCCACAAAGCATTAATATAAGGCTTCCACTGTTTCTGGCGGTATTGCTGATTGCATTATCGAGCATCGGCCTGTTCTGGATTCACCAACAGGGCAATAGCCTGATAGAGCAGAACCAGATGGACCGGGCCGTTACCACGGCCGATACGGTAATCAGTAGTCTGAAAAACATCATGTTAACCGGGCGCGGCGATACTGCGCACAACTGGCTGGAACGTATCAGCGCCCAGCCTTCCATTGATTTCGCCCGTATTTATCGACCGGACGGCGTGGAAGCATTCCGGGATCTGAACACTGTGCAGGCCGTCAACCGCTTCCTTGCTGAACCGCGCTTCCAACGCAAGCCGATTGCCGGCACACGACATATCGATACAGCCATGCAGGCTGCATTCAATGCAGCAGTCCAACAACAATCCCGGACAGATATCCGTGACGATGGACACCTGACAATCCTCTATCCGATCCGGGCCGAGGAGGCCTGCCTGAGCTGCCATGGTTACACAGACAACAAACTGCGCGGTATCCTGATGCTGGAGATCCCCACAACAGCAGCCAGCACACGCATGCAAAATCTACTTACCGATAGCATGCTGGGGTTTGTCTTTATTATCCTGCTATTTGTCGCCATTGCATTCGGCTATTTCCGCCGCTCGATTATTCACCCCCTCATGCAGCTCAATCATGCCGCCCATATCATCGCAGACGGCGATCTCGCCTACCGTATCCGCTCACAACGCCGGGATGAATTCGGCATTGTTGCCGACGCCTTCGATCATCTGGTCGAGCACCTGGAGCGAAGAATCGCTGCGGAAGCCGCACAAAAACAGCGCCAGCAGTTGCTAACCGAAGCAGTCATCAGTCTCTCCCGCAAAACGGCTAAAGAGGAGATCCTGAGGCATGTCGGCGAACTGGCCATGGAAATGGTCCATGCGCGTTATGCAATGGTTGCGTATAGCGATGCCAAAGGGGAACGCCATCTGGTGCCACTGGGCGTCAACGATGAACAGGCGGCTGCCATTGGTCGCAAGCCCCAGGGGGAGGGGCTGCTTGGGCTGTTCTGGACTCAACACGAGCCGGTACGGGTGGATGATATTGCCTCGCACCCGGAGAGCGTCGGCTTCCCCGAGGGGCACCCGCATATGAAATCACTGCTGGGCGTACCGATCGTGTTTGCCGGCGAGGTACTGGGCGCGATCTACATGACCGATCGCGGCGACGATCAACCATTCAGCCAGGATGATGAAGATGCCGTAACCGTACTGGCATCGGCATGCGCCATTGCACTGTCCAATCTACGCAATACGCAATCGGAACTGGCCAGAATCAACCGCCGCCTGCACTCCAGAGAGGTCGAACTGGAACTGATGAACGAGGAACTGACCCATGCCAACGAGGCAAAGAGCCAGTTCCTGGCCAATACCAGCCACGAGCTGCGCACGCCGCTCAATGCAATTATCGGCTTCTCCGAACTGCTGAAGAACCCCCGTATGGGCGAATTAAATGCCAAACAGAAGCGTTATGTCGATCATGTCCATGTCAGCGGCAAACGGCTGCTGACCATCATCAACGACCTGCTCGATATCAGCAAGATCGAAGCCGGGATGATGATGATTGACGAGATCCCGACACTGCCGGGTCAGGTAGCCCAGGAAGTTGTACTGGAACTGGCGCCGCTGGCCGACAGTAAACATATCCGGCTGAAGCTGGAAAATGACTGCCCGGACAATGAACAGGTCATGCTCGATGCCGGCAAACTGCATCAGATCATCGTCAACCTGGCCGGTAATGCGATCAAGTTCACGCCTGAAGAGGGGCGCGTCGATATCTGCATTCGCATGAACAAAGAGAGACCGGCCAAACAGAACGTCACTGTTACGGTCAGCGATACCGGCTGCGGCATTGCACTGGAGGATCAGGAAAAGATTTTCGAGCCGTTCGTACAGGCCAAGGGTGGCCTCAACCGCGAACACGGTGGTACAGGTCTGGGACTGGCACTGACCCGGCGTCAGATACATCTGCTCGGCGGCTCCATCCATCTGGAAAGCGAACCCGGCCACGGCAGCTGTTTTACCGTCACCCTGCCGGTCGAAAGCGTTGACGCAATCCGTGACAGGTCCGCCGAGGCTCACTCCATTACCCAGGACATAGTAACACACCGTGATACCGAAATATCGGAGATCATCCCATCCAAAGCGCCGCGACCGAAGATACTGGTCATCGACCACAATAATCAACGTGCTGCAGCCGTAGTCAGCCTGATGGAGCAGCAATCCTATGAAGCCTATCGCGCTGATATTGGTGGCGCTGCGGAGCTGTGCGACACCCTCTGCCCCTATCTGATCTTGCTCGGCATTCCGCCCGAAGATAAGCAACTGCATCAGAATCTGCATGCCTTGAAAACATGCAAGGAGACACGCGCCCTACCGGTTATTCTCGTCGGCGGCAAAGCCGATGCGCTGGAGTTCTCGACTGGCCCAGTCGGCGTCATGGAGAAAGGTATCAAACAGCAGGAGATGATGGATATGATCTCCCGCTACTGCAACTTTATACCGGCTCACCCAGAAATGCCGTCGGTACTGGTGGTTGACGATGAACCGACCGTGCGGGAGTTCCTCAAGGATACGCTGGTTGCCGAGGGCTTCCGGGTACTGCTGGCGCGCGATGGACATGAAGGCGTACAAATGGCGATCGCGCGCGAACCGGATATGATTATTCTGGACCTGATGATGCCACAAATCAGCGGTTTCGATGTCATCCGCCAGCTCAACCGACATCCGGTCGCCGCCCATATTCCGGTTGTCATCTACACGGCCAAGGATCTGACCCGTGAAGAGGCGCTGCATCTGGGCCGCGAAGCGGAACGCATTCTGATCAAGGGCAGCACTGGCAGAGCCGATCTGGTTCGACAGCTGCAGCGCATGGAACTGCTCTACCCGGCTCGCGCCCAGCTGATCGATCCGACGCTGGACTGCTTCAATATGCGATATATGGATCGTCGCATCGATCAGGAAATTGCCAATGCCAAACGTTATGCGCTCAGGTTCTCACTGATCTGCTGGCAGATCGATCATTACCCTGCATATACCGGCTGGCACGGTGAGCGCTGGGGCATTGCTGCACTGAAAGAGATTCTGGAGATCGTGCATTTCGTGACCCGACGCGGTGATATCTGTGCCCGCATTGATGAGGCCCGCTTCATGCTGTTCCTGCCTGGCATCGAACCGCGCAACTGCGAACGGGTGGCTGAAAAGCTGCGCATTCGCATACGGCAACATGCGTTTCTGTTGCCCGAAGAACAGACCGGCAAACTCACGGCTTCGTTTGCCTCCGTGCACTTCGGTGAAGATGCCGAAGATATGCCCGGCTTGAAACGGCTACTGGCCGACCGGCTGAATGAGGCGATTGAATCCGGAGGTGATCAGGGGTGTTACGGAGGTGAAATCTGATGGCAACGATACTGATTGTAGACGACAATCCGCTGAACCTGGAGTTGGCTTCCGACGTGCTGGAACTGGCGGATTTTGATGTCATAACAGCAGCTTCCGGTCAGGAAGCGATCGACAAGGCGCTGCAGCTTCACCCCGATCTGATATTGATGGACCTGCGCATGCCGGAAATGAATGGCCTGGATGCGATGCTCGAACTGCATCGAAATGAAGCCACCAGCGATATTCCGGTCGCTGTCCTGACAGCCTCGGCGATGAAAGGAGATGAAGAACGGCTGCTGAACAGCGGCTTTTTCGCCTATCTGCAGAAGCCGATCGATCCTTCCTGCTTCGCTGATCAGGTTGCTGCGCTACTGAAGTAATCCTTCTGCAGGATAAAATATTGAAATGAAACCACTGCTGTCCGGTTAAGAAATTAGCAGGAAGAAAGGAGGCCTGAATTCGCAACG
>CAYSMR010000064.1:0-9486 GCA_964432195.1 uncultured Zetaproteobacteria bacterium
GTGGCAACGCCGGCCGGACAATGCAGGGTTGTAGCTACGGCCATTGCTTCAGCAGCGGCCTGGGCATCCTTTTCTTCCTGTTCCTTGGCGGCCTTCAGTGTCTCTTCTGCCTCTTTGGCTTCTTTCAGTGCATCTTCGGCCTCCTGTTTGGCCTCATCGGTATCCAGCTCCTTGGCTTTTTCAGCAGCCTCTTTGGCCTTTTTCTCAGCTTCATCAACATTCAATTGCGCCAGCTCGCTCTTCTGATGCGACTCTTCGGACTTCTGTTCGGTCTCTTTAGCCTTTTTTTCAATGTCATCGTCGGCGAATGCATTTGCGGCCAGATCGATGCCCAGGGGTGCATGCGTATTGACGGAGATCAACATGCCCAGCGTGAACAGACCGGTTAAAAACAGTTTTGTCATAGAAGCTCCTGTGGTTGAAAACAGATGCACGCTGACGGAGAATCGGCGTAAAGTCAATGAATTGTGATTTCAGGACACATTATTGTGCCGGCTTACATGATTACAGCGCGCAGCAGGTGAGATGGCTTGCCGTTGACATAGCCGATCGCATAGGCAGCTACGCCGTAGCTGTTCAGCCACTGACCCGTGTTGGCGTCGCAGGCTTGGGCCGTCATATAGGGGATATAATTCGGATCTGCCTGGTTGTTCAGCGGGTTTGGCGCTGTGCACGGGCATGTCGTTGTTATGCCGCCGTCGCAGGCGGCCGGAGAGAGGCCACCATTAAGACCGGACGGATCGAGCGGGAAGATTTCGATATCGTTGTCCGGATTATTGCTGTCCACGGCGGTCAGCCAGACAATTGCGCCGTTAACCGGAATGTCCTCACCCGCTACCGGCGAGTTCCGGTGCGGCAGTGACGGAATCGACGGCGTGACGGCGCCGTTGGCGGCGATCTCCAGTTTGATGTAGCGCGGTAGTGTTACGCTGATATTGTGCATGGTCGGCTGCGCGTTGATGCGTCTGGAGTCGATCGGATCCAGTAGCACGTCGATACAGTTCGGATAGGTCAGCGCGACGCCTGAGCCGGGATCGGGCTCGGCGTTAAAACAGATGCTGCGGCCGGCCAGCGGCGCGTTGTCGAAATACATGATCTGACCGGATGTATAGACTGTACCGTTGCTGTCGGATGCATTCGCCCCGGCCTGGCCGGTTGGGCCCGGATCCCACAGATAGCTGCGCAGCTCATTGAAATCGCCGATCGTTGCTGCCGTTGTCGGCACGTTCGGTTCGCCGAACGGGGCGGCCTGATAGGCGCCGGTGTAGTTGAAATTGTCGAATTCGGCATCGTTGGCCAGTGCCCATGAGATATAATTGATGGCGGTTTCGGCAAAATAGTAGGCTTCGGTGGAGCTCTGTGCCGTCGCGCTGGTCTGGGTGGACGAGCGGCTGGTGTAAAACATTGCCAGCGTCATCAGCGTCAGCAGGCTGAGCATAATCAGCGCCGTGACCAGTACAAAGCCGCGCTGCTGTCGGTTCGGAGTATGTGTCATCAGTTCCTCGGCCATGTCATAAAACTCAGAGTCAGGGTTTTGCCCTGTTTGCTCTCGTTGCTGTAAGCGGAAGCCAGATCGACGCGCAGGCCGCCGCCAAGCGCCGTTGTCACCGGATTGCCGGTGGCCGGATCGTAGACGAGCATGCCGGCGCTCTTGTCCAGATCGCGCATCAGTTCCTCGAACTGTTTGATATTGGCAATCGGACGCAGCCAGTAGATGCGATCCTTCTTCGAATGCTGATAATGGAAGATGCCGACATTACCCTCCAGTGTCTGGTAGGTCAGCGTCTTGCTGGTTGCATCCCAGTAGGGCAATGCCGTGAATGCCGCATCGGCCGGATAGTTGGCCGGCAGCGTGACACCGCGGTTGTTCAGGTTGGTCAGGATCGACATGTTCGGATCCGGCGTGCTGCGCGATTCGCGCAGCGCTTCCCGCATCAGATGCGAGGCCAGAAACAGGTCGCCCATCCGTTCGCCGCGCGACGAGAGAACGCGGGCGGTGTTGCTGTCGGCAACGAACAGCGACGAGAGGCCGGCGATCAACAGCAGCCCGATGGCCAGGCTGATCATCATCTCGATCAGCGTGAAGCCGCGTTCGGATGCGTCGGTCATCTGCGTTGTCTGACGGATGCGCATCATTTCACCGCCGACATATGGGTCAGAAAGACCGAACGGGTTTTGCCCTGACTGCTCCATGAGACCGTCACAACCTTGGTTTGTGGCGTATTGGCATAGCCCTGCTTGGTAAAGTTCTGGAACGCATTCAGGTTGCCGGGCAGCGGGCCGGTTGCCGGCGCCTGATCGGTGACGACCGTGAATGCGGCGCTGCCGCCGGATGCCGGTGTGCATGTGACGGTGACCGGATACTGGGGCTGCGCATTCGCCGCGCTCAGCGTACAGTCAGCCGTAGCGATGACCGGCGCGAAGTCGTTTGCATCATGCTGCCAGAATTCCAGTACCTGCTCGGCCAGATGCACTGCGGCCAGTCTTGCATGCGAAGTCTGCCCGCTCTTGACCGTCGAAATCGTGAAGCTGCCCAGCGAAAGCACCGCGACGGCGACGATCACCAGTGTGACCAGCACCTCAATCAGCGTGAAGCCGCTCTCGGATCGCGTCGGGGATGTTGTGATCGCACTCATTTCAGATAGGCCCTGCCGATAATATTGATCACAATTCTCCGGCTGTGCTTGCCGGCCGCGACCGTGATCGTGGCATTGACGGATGTGCTGCGGCTGCTGAATGTGATCGGATTCTTGTTGCTGGTCATCGTCAGATTACTGGCATACTTGCTCAGGCTGTTCACCTCCTGCTTGCAGGTTGCGCAGGCGCCGGAGGTATCGGCATCGAAGGTATAGGAGCCGGTGGCAAACAAAATGCTGACGCTGCGGTTCTCGGATACGGCCAGTACGCGCGCCTGTTTGAGCTGGGCCAGCAGCGACTGGGCAGCATTGCGCACCGCCTGGCTCTCGCGCCAGTCGGAGAAGGCCGGGATGCCGATGGCGGCGACAATGGCCAGAATCACCATCACAACCATCACCTCCAGCAGCGTGAACCCCCGTGCGCATGGCTGCCGTCGCACAGCCCGCGGCGGCAAAACTGCGGCTTGCCTGCCCCGACCGGTTCCGGTTGAATTCGGATAAATGCGCATCCTCTCCCTTATCGTCAAAATTGTGCTCAGCTTGAGCGTCCTGATGGCCATGGCCCTGACCATAGCCTATATGGTTTTTTCCAGCAATCTGCCGGAACTGGGCGCGCTCTCCAACTATCAGCCGCCGCTGGTTTCGCGGGTCTATAACAGCGACGGCGAGCTGATTGCCGAATATGCCGACGAGCATCGCATCCTGACGCCGTTTGACGAGATCCCAAAACAGCTCGTGCACGCCTTTCTGGCTGCCGAGGATCAGCAGTTCTACGAGCATCCGGGCATCAATCCGGCCCGCATCCTGTCGGCCGCGCTGGCCAATCTGAAAGCCGGGCACACCGTGCAGGGGGGGTCGACGATCACCCAGCAGGTGGCCAAGAACTTCCTGCTCTCCTCCGAGCGCTCCTATACGCGCAAGGTGCGCGAGGCGATCCTCTCCTACCGCATCGAACAGTCGTTCAGCAAGGATGACATCCTCTATCTCTATCTGAACCAGATCTATCTCGGCCGCGGCTCTTACGGCGTCGCATCGGCGGCATGGCGCTATTTTCACAAATCGCTGGATGAGCTGACGCTGGCCGAGTGCGCGACGCTGGCCGGCCTGCCGAAAGCGCCGGGTAAGTACGCGCCACATCTGCGCCCGAAGAAAGCCAAGCAGCGCCGCAATACCGTGCTGCGGCTGATGCGCGAGAGCGGCATGGCTGATGCCGATGCCGTCGCCCGCGCAATGAAGCAGCCGCTGATTGTCGCGCCGCTGCAGCATCCGAAGCTGCTGGATGCCTATGGCGATCAGGTCAATCGCGAGCTGGCGACCCGTTTCGGAGATAAGACGCTGCGCCGGCAGGGGCTGACGATCATCGTGCCCTATGATGAGCAGGCCGAGCGCGCCGCGATCCGCGCGGTGCGCGAAGGGGTGCTGGCGGTCGAGCAGCGGCAGTATTACCGCTATCCGATTCACCATGCGCGCAGCCAGTGGAAAGCGCTGCTGGCCGGCTGGAAGCAGCACTACAAGCAACCGGCGACGGACCGGTTGATCCCGGCGCTGGTCGAACAGGTCTATAAAGACGGCGATCTGCGCGTTAACGATGGCACGCATATCTGGCGCCTGAAGAAGCCGAAGTGGCAATGGAAATCGCTAAAGGATTATCGCAAGGAGGGAGCGGATGAGGCGCGTCTGGCGGCGCTGAAGCAGCGCCCGCGCCGCTGGACCGCCGGCGACGAGATCCGTTTGCAGGGGCTGAAGAAATCGGGCGTGCGGCTGGCGCAGGATCCATCGATCGAATCGGCGCTCTATGCAATCGATCTGGAGCGCGGCACGGTGCTGGCCCGGGTTGGCGGTTATGATTATCACACGGCCGGCTTTGACCGGGTGCGTCAGGCCCGGCGTCAGCCCGGCAGTGCGTTCAAGCCGTTCCTCTATACCAGTGCGCTGGCGGCCGGCTCCACGCCTGCGACGATTGTTATGGATACGCCGGTCGTGTTCGACAGCAGCCAGAGCGATGATTTCTGGCGGCCGGAGAACTACAAGAACCGCTTCGCCGGGCCGGTGACGCTGCGCAATGCGCTGGAGCATTCACGCAATCTGGCCTCGATCAAGGTGTTGCAGAATGTCGGCATCAACCGTTTTCTGAGGGACTTGGAGCATTTTCCGTTCGGCCGCACATTCCCGGCCCAGCTGGCGCTGGCGCTCGGTGCGACCGAAGTGACGCCAGAGGCGCTGACCGACTCCTATGCCGTACTCGCCGACCATGGTCGCAAATGGGAGCCGGTGGTCGTGCAGCAGGTGCAGGATCGCAATGGCAAGACGCTGCACCGGGCTGTCGCCGGCCAGCGCTGTCAGGTGTGCCATGCCGATCCGGTAATCAGCGTCAATGCGTCGATGCGGCCGGCCGAGCAGGTGGTTGATCCGGTCGATGCGTTCCTGATTACGAATATGATGAAGGGCGTGATCGAGCACGGCACCGGTCGTCGCGCACTGGTGCTGAAACGCCCGGCTGCCGGCAAGACCGGCACGACCAACAAGCAGGTCGATGCGTGGTTTATGGGCTATACGCCGCAGGTGCTGACCGGCGTCTGGACCGGTCGCGATACGCCGACGCCGATGGGGCGGCGCGAAACCGGTGCGCATGCGGCGCTGCCGACCTGGCTGGCCGCAATGAAGGCCTTCCATCAGGATAAGCCGGTGCGTGATTTCCAGCCACCGGCCGGCATCGAGTGGGTGGCGATTGATGCCAAGACCGGCCTGCTGCCGGGCCCGGACAGCGAGGATATCATTATCGAGGCATTCCGTAGCGGCACGGCTCCGAGCGAGGAGTCGCCGGCAGCTGGCGGCGCAGATACGCCGGATCAGGGCGCCGGATTCTTCGATCTCGGCATGTAAGTTCGGCCCCGCCTATCCCGTTAAAACACGCTTTCTGATGCTGTTTATGCAGCTGCGTTCAGGCTGTTCACTTTGGCGGCGATAATGAAATCGTTGTCGTGCAGACCGCCGATCTTGTGGGTGTAGAGCGTGATTGCGCAATAGCCCCAGCCGTAGCAGATGTCCGGATGGTGATTTTCGGCCTCGACGATTTCGCCGACACGCACGGCGAAGGCCTGGGCCAGCGCGAAGCTGGTGAAGCGGAAGGTGCGCCGCAGTCTGGTACAGAGCTCGTCGAGCTCCCAGCCGGGCACGGCTGCAAGCATTCTTCGCGCATCATCCGCACCGAGCGGCGGGAGGCCGCCCTCACACGGGATACAGTGTCGAATCTCCAGTCGCTTGCTCATCGCTCGCTTCCTGATGCTGCGCCCTCTCCGGGCTGTTGCCGCTTCTCGGCTGCCGGTGGCGGCACCTGATCGACGACCAGCTTGTATTCGATCGCATCATTCAGCGCCCGGTAGGTCGCCTCCAGCACATCGGTCGATACGCCGACCGTGCTCCATTTGCGCTGGCCGTCCGATGATTCGATCAGTACGCGTACGGCCGCTTCGGTCGCCTCGCGCGTGGAGAGCACGCGCACCTTGAAATCGGTCAGAAACATCCGCTCCAGCCCCGGATAGGCATCGACCAGCGCCGCCCTGAGCGCCTTGTCCATCGCATTGACCGGCCCGTTGCCGAGCGCTGCGGCATGACGCAGCTGGCCGCCGACGCGCACCTGTACGGTCGCCTCCGATTCGGGCGACTCCTCATGGCCGCGTTTTTCATCGAAGACGCGGAAACGCACCAGTTCGAAATGACGTTTGAAGCGCCCCATCGCGCGCAGCAGCAGCAGCTGGAACGAGGCGTCGGCCCCTTCAAAGGCATACCCGCTCGCCTCCAGCCGCTTGATCCGCTGCAGCGTCTCGGCGACAAGCGGATCGTGCGGGTCGATGTCGGCATCGGGCTCCAGCTGCTGCAGCTTGCTCAGTATATTGCTGCGACCGGCCTGATCGGAGACCAGAATACGCTGACCGTTGCCGACCAGCGCCGGATCGATATGTTCATACAGATTGCGCTGTTTGCGGATCGCCGAGACATGGATGCCGCCCTTGTGGGCGAAGGCGTTCTGGCCGACGAACGGCTGATGCAGCCACGGCAGCCGGTTGGCCATCTCGTTGACGAACTGAGACAGTGCGGAGAGCCGGCAGAGCTTATCGGGGGCGATGCTGCAATCAACGCCGACCTTCAGCTGCAGGATTGGTATAATCGAGACCAGATTGGCATTGCCGCAGCGCTCGCCGATGCCGTTGATCGTGCCCTGCACCTGCTGCACGCCGGCGCGTACGGCGGCAACCGAATTGGCAACGCTCATTTCGCAGTCGTTATGGGCATGGATGCCGAGCGGCTGATCGGGCAGCTGCGCCTGTACCTGCGTGATCACGTCATAGACCGAGAACGGAATTGAGCCGCCGTTGGTGTCGCACAGTACGATCGTATCGGCACCGCCTTCGGCTGCCGCTGCGAGCACCTGCAGTGCATAGGTCCGGTTTGCGGCAAAGCCGTCGAAGAAGTGCTCGGCATCGAAAAAGACCCGCTCGAAATGGCGTTTCAGCCGCGCGACCGATTCGCGCACCAGCGTCAGGTTCTGCTTCAGCGTGATGCCGAGCGCGGTAGTGACATGCAGATCCCAGCTCTTGCCGAAGATGCAGGCCGCATCGGCGCCGCTGTCGATCAACCGGGTCAGGCCGGGATCCTGATCGACCGGCTGGCCGGGGCGGGCTGTCGAGCCGAACGCGACCAGCCTGCTGCGCGGCCAGTTGCGCCGGCGCATGTGTTCGAAAAAGAGATCATCCTTGGGGCTGGCGCCGGGCCAGCCGCCCTCGATCCAGTCGATGCCGAATTCGGCCAGCCGCTCGGCGATGCGGATCTTGTCCTCGGTCGAGAAACTGATGCCGGCGGTCTGGGCGCCGTCGCGCAGCGTCGTGTCGAATATCTCCACGCGGCGCGCGGCGGTTGCGGAGTCGGGTCGGGGCGGGGCGTATCCGTCATAGATGAATCGCATTTTACGCGGCGCGCGGAAAATGGCACGGGTTTCCTTCCCGGCGTGGATATGATGAAATCTGCGATGTAGATGCATGGTTGATATTCGAGTTCAGGGAGTGGTCAATGAGAGCAGTTGTCATGACAGAGATCGGCGGGCCGGAGGTGCTGCAGCCGGCCACGCTGGAGCGGCCGGCCTGCGGCGAGGATCAGGTGCTGGTGCGGGTGATCGCGGCCGGCGTGAATCCGATCGATACCAAGCTGCGCAGCCGCGGCCTCTATCTGGGCGACGGGCCGCCGGCCGTGCTCGGCTGCGACGGGGCCGGCGTCGTCGAGCAGGTAGGCGTGCAGGTGACCCGTTTCGAGCCGGGCGATGCGGTCTACTACTGCTATGGCGGGCTGGGTCAGGCGGCCGGCAACTATGCCGAATATATTGCCGTGCCGGAGCCCTATGTTGCGATGAAGCCGGATGCGATCGATTTCATCGATGCGGCAGCTGCGCCGCTGGTGCTGATCACGGCCTGGGAGTCGCTGTTTGACCGGGCCCGGCTGCGCTGCGGGCAGCGGGTGTTTATCCATGCCGGGGCCGGCGGCGTCGGCCATATCGCGATCCAGCTGGCCAAGCTGGCCGGTTGCGAGGTGGCGACATCGGTCAGTTGCGGTGAAAAGGCCGACGTGGCCAGAACGCTGGGCGCGGACCTGATCATCAACTACCGCGAACAGGATGTTACCGACGCGCTGCTGGCCTGGAGCGACGGGCGCGGTGTCGATGTGGCATTCGATACGGTCGGCGGCGCGGCGTTCAATCAGCTGGTGCCGGCGACGGCGGTTTATGGCGACATCGTGACGATTCTGCAGGCGCCGGCGGATGCCGACTGGAAGACGATCCGGCTGCGCAATATCCGGCTGTCGCAGGAGCTGATGCTGACGCCGATGGTGCTCGGAGGTGCGCCGGGCATGGGCGGCGCGGCCGGGCACCACGGCGATATCCTCGAGCAGTGCGCCCAGTTCTTCGATGAGCGCAAGCTTTCGGTGTTTGTTTCCGACAGCTGGCCGCTTGAACAGGCCGCCGATGCGCACCGGCGCATCGAGGCCGGCTCGGTGGCCGGCAAGCTTGTGCTCGAGGTGGCCGCCACAGACGATGCGGCCGGGCATGCATAACGATCAGGCCGATGGGGCCAGGCAGGCTGCGACGCTGGTCTATGCGCTGCAGGCGGCGTCATTCCTGCTTGCGATCACCTTTGTCGCCGCGGTGATCGTCAACTATCTGCGTCAGGGCGATGTCGCCGGCACCTGGGTTGCATCGCATTTCCGCTGGCAGATCCGGACCTTCTGGTTTGCGCTGCTGTGGAGCCTGCTCGGTCTGATTACGCTGCTGCTCGGCATCGGTTATCTGATTCTGATCGCAGTGGCTGTCTGGGTGGTCTACCGGATCGCCAAAGGGTGGCTGGCGCTGGCCGACGGCAAGCCGATGTATCCGGACGGGTGACGCCGCCGGAAGCATCACTCCGGATGGCAGGTGACGCGTTTTAAAAAAATGCTCAACGTCTTCCTTAATGCGCCTGTTCCCTCTGCCGTATTGCAGCGACAGTCCGGCGTGTTCGCTCTCTGCATAATGATGGTGTTCGGTCGGATATCCTGCGCGCAGCAATGCCTGTTTGAATGCTTGAGCCGTATCGCGGGTGAGCGTGTGCTGTCTCCCCGCCTTGATGCCTGCCGATAGCAGCTGAAACGGTATCCTGATGCCGCGATCCAGATAGTGGCTGGGCGAGGCCGCTTCCTGCTCCGCCCGGGTTGAGCCGAACAGGATCCGGTTGATGCGGATGGCCGGCGCGAAAGGCGTGCCTTCCATGGCTGTAGGAATTGCACGCGTTGTTTACAGAATTTCTGAGATGAGGAGTTTCTGTAG
>CAYSMR010000065.1:0-9424 GCA_964432195.1 uncultured Zetaproteobacteria bacterium
TTGCGAATTCAGGCCTCCTTTCTTCCTGCTAATTTCTTAACCGGACAGCAGTGCTTTCATTTACCAAAGAAGAGTCAGCCCGATTGAATTTGGATGATATTCAGCAATTGGCTGAATCTTTTGCCGCCCATCACGCTGACTCGATGGGAGTCGGGGCTATCGCGGGATGTGCCTATCTCCATGTTGAAGATGGCCGCTACGATGTGCATCTGGTTCAGGTACAACTTGATCTGGAATCCGGCAAGCGCGTTGATCTGTATCTGGATAGCTGTGGCGACACCCAGCGCATTGCCGACTGGCAGGACTGCAAGAACTATGAATTAAAACTTGATGACCCGCGTGACCCATCCCGTATGCGGCTGACCAATGATAAAATCAGAGAAGCCCCCAATCGGGAAGCAATACGTAAGCTGGTCAATAGTCACCTGGAGCAACAAACCATCACCGGCGCATTGAGCAGTCGAGCCGATGTCATCCGTGAACTGCAATCACTGGGTTTCGAGATCATGCGACAAAACAAAAAAACCATATCGGTCAAGTCACCGGATCTAAATCAGAATATCCGTTTAACAGGAGGAATTTACCATGAATCATTTACAGGCATTGAAGGCGTTCGAGCAGCAATCGAAACAGGCCAAAAACGAAGTGAAGAAGATTATCGCCAACGATATGAGGTTGCTTCAGCAAGGCTTGCGGAATCAAACAAAAAACGAACTGGGCGTATTTCGAAAAAACTTAAGATTGACCTTGAAACGCGTTCACAACGATTACCGCAAGGGCATTCGACAAATGCTATGGCTGATCTGGATTCCATTGGCCATAAGTTGTCTGCTGCTCGGCGGGATAGGGGGCTGGTCAGTTCAGCAGGTCAGCACATTAACCCGCATGGCGACGCTGGCGAGTTATCCGACGCAGCCATACCAGGGCAATCAATACGCCATCGTGCCAAAAGCCAGCGTCCTCCGGGACAAGAACGGCAATTACTGGATAAAACCCAAATAGAAGGAAGTAAGCATGCACCTGCACACTACGAAATCCCAAACTATAGTGCTCATGTCGGTAGAGCTGAGCGCCATGCAGAAACAATGCGAGCAATATCAACTTGCAGTGAACAAATTGAGCAAACAAGTCAGCAAATTGGCTTTATTGATGCACGAAGCGAATCAGCGTACAGCCGAGCGCGAAGAATTACTGCTGAATCAATTGCACGATTTACGGAATACGTTAGAGCAATGGTATTGAGAATCAAGCAGGCTGCCTCTCCTTTGCCATCAGACGATGGCATTGATGCGGAGAATGAGCGGGATTCAAGCAATAACTTAGACATGTGAATATATAGGACAGGATGGACAGTGGGACAAGAAAAAAGCCAGCAATCACAACGATTACTGGCTTTCTCTGTGCATCCTTGGATGCTCTTATGGTACCGAGGACTGGAGTCGAACCAGCACTTCCGTGAGGAAACTGGCACCTGAAGCCAGCGCGTCTACCAATTCCGCCACCTCGGCATATCTTCCCGATCAGATTGCAGGTGCAATTGATCAGAATCTCCCTAGAGTATCGCAACGAGCCCCTCGGGAGGCGCGCAATCTTATGTTGAGGTCACACAGTGTCAAGAAAGAAAAAACAGCCGAATCAAAAAAGCCGGGAAGATCAGCCATCGCGCCGCTCGCGCGGTCGTAAACCGGGTCGCAAAGCGGAGGCCGGTCAGGCCGAAAATCCGTGGGATTCGGTAAAACCAACCGGACGCAGCAGCCGTCGCCGTCGCAAACCGGAGGGTGCGAGCGACAAGCGGCAGCCGTCGCGGCGCAAACGGGGCGAGCGCGTCGAGCAGCGTATCTATACCGGTACGGTATCGGCCCATCCGGACGGTTTCGGCTTTGTCGACGTTGAAGGAATCGAAAAGGGCTTCTTCCTGCCGCACGAAGAGATGCGCGAGGTCATGCACGGCGATATCGTCGAAGTGCGGCCGGTACGCCGGCGCGGTCGCGAATCGGCCGAGGTCGTGCGCATTGTCGAGCATGCGCCGTCGGTGCTGGTCGGCCAGTTCCTGATCCAGGGCGGCATCGGCATTGTCCAGCCGCGCTCGCGCAAGATTCCGCAGCATATCCTGATCAAGCGCGACGATGCCAACGGCGCACACGACGGCGACTGGGTGCGCGTCGATATCAAACGCAGCCCCGGCCACCTGCGCGGCAAAATCACCGAGGTGCTGGGTACCGAGCTCGGGCCGTCGAAACTGATCGACCTGATTGTCGCCGAACTACAGCTCGACGAGAGCTTCCCGCCGGAGGTCATGGCCGAGGCGGCCCGCTTTGCCGATACGGTCGGCAAACAGGATATCAAGGGGCGCAGGGATCTGCGCCAGCTGCCGTTCGTCACTATCGACGGCGAGGATGCGCGCGATTTCGATGATGCGATCTGCGTCCTGCCGCGCGGCGAAGGCTTCGAAACCTGGGTCGCGATTGCCGATGTCGCGCACTATGTGCGCCCGCAATCGGCACTCGATCAGGAGGCGCTCAAGCGCGGCAATTCGTTCTATTTCCCCGACCGGGTGATCCCGATGCTGCCCGAAAAACTCTCCAACGGGCTCTGCTCGCTGAATCCGCAGGTCGACCGGCTGGCCATGGTCGTGCGCATGCGCTTCGACGCCAACGGCACGCGCCGCTCGATTCGCGCCTATGAGGCGGTCATCCATTCGCAGGCGCGGCTGACCTATACGCAGGTCGCCCGCTATCTGGAGGATGGCGACAGCGCTGCCATCACCAGCGATACCGTACGCACGATGCTCGATGATGCGGCGCGGCTGTTCAAAAAGCTGGAAATCAAGCGGGCACGACGCGGCGCGCTCGATCTCGATATGCCGGAGACCCGGGCCAAACTGGAGGATGACCGCGTCGTCGATATCTGCGAGGCGCCGCGCAATATCGCCCATCGCCTGATCGAGGAGATGATGCTCGCCGCCAATACCGCCGTGGCCGAATATATGGAGCAGCGCGACTGCGCCCTGCTCTACCGCGTGCATGCGCCGCCGGAGCGCGAGGCGATCGAGACGCTGAACGAGTTCCTGGCCCCGTTCGGGCTGTTTGTGAAGCTGCCGAAAAGCGGCGCGAAGGATAAGGATGCGCATGTGAAACCGGTCCATGTGCAGCGGGTGCTCGAGCAGTCCGAGGGCAAACCGTTCGCGCACGTGCTGCACCGGCTGGTGCTGCGCTCGATGCAGCGGGCCCAGTATACGCCACACAATCAGGGCCACTTCGGCCTGGCGTTCGAGACCTATGCGCACTTCACCAGCCCGATCCGGCGCTATGCCGATCTGGTCGTCCACCGCCGCCTGAAAACGCTGATCCGGGGCGAGAATCCGAACAGGGGCCAGCCCGAGCGCACGCTGGCCGAGATCGGCGTGCAGACATCGATTCAGGAGCGCAAGCAACAGCGCGGCGAATGGGATACGCAGGCGATGCTGGCCGCGCTGTTCCACAGCAAGGATGTCGGCAAAACCATGCCGGCGCGCATCTCGGGCCTGAGCAAGCGGCGCATCTTCTTCGAGCTGAAGCCGACAATGGCCGAGGGCTCGCTGGACGTGGACCACCTGCCCGGCGCATTCGTGCTCGATGAGCGCGGCCACGCGCTGACCTCCCGTCGCGGCGGCCACTCCTACCATCTGGGCGACCGGCTCGATGTCGTGATCGACAGCGTCGATCCGGTACGCGGCCAGATCAATCTGCGCCTGACTGAATAGGTCAACGCATCAGCGCCGTCCATGACCAAAGAGCAGAGGAGTATCAAGGCCGTACAGGTGTATTCGCCTGCCTGCACAGAGCCGGACTTGCGTTGTTGCCACCCGGCTCCAAGGCAGGCTGATCCATTTGTACTCAAGTGTTATTTCCTCGCTCTGCATCACGAAACCGGCATCCCCTGGAGAATAGAAGCGCCCCGGTACTGATACTTTCAAGTGCAAGACCGATAAACAGCAGCGAATCAGGCAACAGTTATTCGATTCCTTGCGCATTCGGGGGGCTTTGGCATGATTGCCGCCGCTTGAGGAAGCACTGCTTGTCTGCAGCGCCTTATATAATGCCGGGATGGTGGAACTGGTAGACACACGGGACTTAAAATCCCGAGAACTTAACTGTTCGTGCGGGTTCGACTCCCGCTCCCGGTACCAGATCAAGTGGCCCGACCGGGCCTCGGTTTTACTCGATGATGATCTTCCGCTTTGGGGAGATGCTGATTAAAGGCACCCTGCCATCCATAACCTGCACGGAAACGCTGAACTCATCAGCGTTTCCTTAACTGAGCAGACTTGTTATCGGCGACTGCGCAGCGCCGCCTGCTCGCTGCGCCAGCGCTCGATGCGGGCATGATCGCCGGAGAGCAGCACGTCGGGCACCCGCTTGCCCTCGAACACTTCGGGGCGCGTATAGTGCGGCCAGTCGAGGATCCCGTCCTCGCTGAACGAATCGAGCACGGCCGACTCCGGGCTGCCTAGCACGCCCGGCAGCAGCCGGATCACCGCATCGAGCACGCAGAGCGCGGCCGGCTCCCCGCCCGAAAGCACATAATCGCCCAGCGACAGCTCCTCATCGACATAATCGCAGATGCGCTCGTCAAAGCCCTCATAGCGGCCGCAGAGCAGCGTAATGCCGGGCATTTCGGTATAGGCCAGCGCCCGGGCCTGGGTAAAGCGTTCGCCCGACGGGGTGAGCATAATCACCCGGGTGTCCGGCTGTCGCGCGCGTGCGGCGCGTATCGCCGCCACAACCGGCTCAGGCTTCATCAGCATGCCCGGACCGCCGCCGTACGGCGCATCATCAACCTTGCGATGTTTGTCGGTTGCGAAATCGCGAATCTGGATTGCATCGACGCTGACAATGCCAGCCTCAATCGCCCGCTTCGGAATCGAGCAGGAGAGCGGCGACGTGAAGAATTCAGGAAACAGCGTCAGCAGCTGGGCGTAAAACATGCATCCATCCCGTCGGGCATATCGATCAAAATCAGCTGCTGATCAAGATCGACATCGACGACAATCATTTCGGTAAACGGAATCAGCCACTCCCCTGGCTGCCCGGCCGCCGCATCGGCGCTGACAACCAGATTATCCTGAGCGCCGTACTCCTCCAATGCCGTCACCGTGCCAAGCATCCGCTCCGATGCCAGATCGCGTACGGCGCAGCCGATCAGATCCTGCCACAGGTATTCATCGTCGTCGGTCTCCACCTCGGCGCGCGGCACCCAGATCTTCAGCCCCTTGAGCAGCGCTGCGCTGTCACAGTCGCCGATCCCGTCCAGCTCGGCCAGCATGCGCTTACCATGCTGCCAGCAACGCTTCACATCGCGCGGCGCGGCTGTTGCCGCCGTTTCGCCGATCCACCAACAAGAATACCCGGCAACCGCAGATGCGGGCCGGGTATGCGAGTAGATGCTCAGCGCGCCCTTCAGGCCATGAACGCCCAGGATGTCGCCGACATGCAGCAGTGTATCACGATCCATCAACAAAGCCGTCGCATCGGGCTTCGCCGCAGATCGCTTATGCGGTTGCCTGGGCTGCGGTTGCCTGGGCTGCGGTTGCCTGGGCTGCGGTTGCCTTGGCGATCAGGCTGGCGACGCGATCGGACACTTTTGCGCCCTGATCGGTCCACGCCTTGACGCGCTCGACATTCAGCTCGATGACCTCCGGCTCGGTGCACGGGTCGTAATAACCCAGCTTCTCAATGAACGCACCGTCGCGACGCTTGCGCTCGTCCATTACAACGACAGAGTAAAAAGGACGTTTCTTGCGGCCACCGCGGCTCAGACGAATAATTGTTGCCATAGTATCTACTACCTCCGAAAAACAGGCGGCGCACTATAGTGGTGTCGGCACGCCGGAGCAAGCAGCCAGATCTGCCGCCATCAAAATGGGCGCCTGCATCCCCACTACCGCGCCGATCCATTCCCGATTAGCATCGCGGCCAATTCCTGATACAGAGAGAGTACAAGTATGGGCAGAGCATTTGAAGTCCGCAAGGCATCTATGGCCAAAACGGCGGCAGCAAAGACCAAGGTCTATTCCAAATACGGCCGCGAGATCTATGTCTGCGCCAAAAACGGCGGCACCGATCCGTCCACGAACCTGAGCCTGCGCCGGCTGATGGAGAAGGCGAAAAAGGATCAGGTTCCCGGCCATGTCATCGACAAGGCGCTGGACAAGGCCAGCGGCGTCGGCGGCGAGGATTTCACGACGACCCGCTATGAGGGCTTCGGCCCCGGCGGCACGATGCTGATCGTCGACTGCCTGACCGACAACGGCACGCGCAGCTACAATGACGTGCGCCTCTGCTTCAACAAGAACGACGCCAAGCTCGGCGGCCCCGGCGCAGTCGCGCACATGTTCGATCATCTGGCCATCTTCTCGTTCAAGGGCGATGACGAGGACGCCGTCCTCGAGGCGCTGATGATGGCCGATATCGATGTCACCGACATCGAGTGCGAAGACGGCATGATCACCGTGTTCGCGCCGACCAGCGAGTTCAACAATGTGCGTCAGGCCCTGCTCGACGCATTCCCGGGCACCGATTTCGAAGTCGAGGATATCTCATATGTGGCGCAGAACTCGGTCACGATCAGCGGCGAAGATGCGGCCACGTTCGAGAAATTGCTCGACATGCTCAACGATTGCGATGATGTGCAGAATGTCTATCACAACGCCGAGCTGGCCGACTGAACCGGCTCACTGCAGGCTCTTGCTGACAATCTCCCCGACATCGGCAGACAACCCCTGATGCGGGCCGCGATCTGCGCATTGATGCGATCCAGCGCCAGCACCTGATCGGCGACAAAGGCATAGCCGCTGCCGTCGGCGGCATGAAATACTGCCGGATTGCGCATCGCGAAACTGCCGATCAGCGCCCGCACCCGCTGCAGCGCGCCCGGCAGCGCGGACTGCGCCTGCACGGCGAACCATTTATCCATGACATTGGGCTCACTCCCCCACTGCCGCTCGAAGGTCGCCAGCGTCGTAATCCGTTCGGCGCAGTCGCAATCGCGCAACGCGTTCAGCGCGGCGAACTGATCAGTCATATTCTCCACCGCATCAAACTGACGGGCAGCCAGCGCGATCGCCGCCGCATCCGGCACCGCCATCAGATAGGCGAGGCAGACATGCTTCAGCTTGCGCCGCTGCATCGCTGCATCATCGAATCCGCCGCCGCCCGACAGACGCTGATACCAGGCCTCTAAATCGCCGTGCAGCGCGCTACCGATGGAGCGGCGCAAGCGCTCGCGGGCGGCATGAATCAGCCCCGGATCGGCCGGCGCACTGGCCTCGGCGATATCGCTCTCCGCAGGCAACGTCAGCGCCTCGGCCTTCAGCGCCGCATCCAGCGCATCGTCATTCAGGAGGTGGCCGAACGCCGCCACCACCGCCGGCAACGGCTCGCTGCCATCCAGCATCGCCAGCAGCGTGCGCATCGCCAGTCGCTGCGCCGCATCCCAGCGATTGAACGCATCCGTTTCATGGCGCATCAGAAACAGATCGTCACGGCTGCTGTAGGGGCAATCCAGCTCGACCGGCGCTGAGAGGCCGCGCAGCAGCGACGGCAGCGGCGGCTGTTCGATCTGCTCGAAGATGAAACACTGCTCCGCCTCGCTGACCAGCAACAGCCGCTCATCGCCGTCCGGTTGCGCCTCTCCGGCAAGCTGCAGCGGCGCAGCCGTGCCATCCGGCAACAGCAGCGCCATGCGCAGCGGAATCAGAAACGGCTGCTTCGCCCGCCCCTCCGGCGTCGGCGGGCAGGATTGTTCGCAGCGCAGCGTGCAGCGCTGCCACTCCGAATCGTAATCCATGCGCACGCGCAGCCTCGGCGTGCCGGCCTGATCGTACCAGCGCTGCATCTGCGACAGATCGACATCATTGGCATCGGCCATCGCGGCCAAGAAGTCCTCGGTCGTGACCGCCTGACCGTCGTGGCGGCGGAAATAGAGATCCATGCCGCGCCGGAAACCTGCCTCGCCCAGCAGCGTAGCGTAGAGGCGCACCACCTCCGCCCCCTTCTCATAAACCGTCACGGTATAGAAGTTGTTGATCTCGATATAGGAGGCCGGCCGGATCGGATGCGCCATCGGCCCAGCATCCTCGGCGAACTGGTGGGTGCGCAGCAGGCGCACATCCTCGATACGCTTGACCGCCCGCGAATGCAGATCGGCCGTAAACTCCTGATCGCGGAAAACCGTCAACCCCTCTTTCAGGCTGAGCTGGAACCAGTCGCGGCAGGTCACGCGGTTGCCGGTCCAGTTATGAAAATATTCATGCCCGATCACCGCCTCGATCGCGATATAATCGGCATCGGTCGCCGTTGCCGGACTGGCGAACACCAGCCGCGAATTGAAGATATTCAGCCCCTTGTTCTCCATCGCGCCCATATTGAAATCA
The DNA here is from genome assembly GCA_964432195.1 of uncultured Zetaproteobacteria bacterium. GTDB lineage: Bacteria > Pseudomonadota > Zetaproteobacteria > Mariprofundales > Mariprofundaceae > Mariprofundus. The sequence goes on from CAYSMR010000065.1 coordinate 8,414, forward strand.
TCGACCGCGACAATCATGAACAGATCGAGATCGTATTTGAGCCCGAAACGCGTCTCATCCCAGCGCATCGCGCGCTTCAGCGACACCATCGCATGGTCGCACTGGTCGATATGGTGCGCTTCGGTATAGATGCGCAGCGCTACGTCGCGCCCGCTCATCGTCGTGAAACAATCCTCGACGCAGACCAGATCGCCGGCCACCAGTGCAAACAGATAGCAGGGCTTGGCAAACGGATCATGCCATTCGGCCCAGTGCCGCCCGTCCGGCAACTCGCCGCTGGCGACCGGATTGCCGTTGGAGAGCAGCACCGGATTTTCCGCCCGATCCGCCTCGATACGCACCGAGAACGGCGCCATCATATCGGGGCGATCCGGATAATAGGTGATGCGGCGGAAGCCCTGCGCCTCGCACTGGGTACAGTAGTTGCCGCCGGAGCGATAGAGCCCCTCCAGCGCCGTGTTCGCATCCGGATTGATGCGCGTGACGATCTCCAGCTCGAACGCATCGGGCGCATCGGGGATGCGCAGGCCGCGCGCATGCAGTTGACAGGCGCTCTGATCCAGCGGCGCGCCATCCAGCCGCAGCGACAGCAATTCGAGATTCTCCCCGTCCAGCTCCAGCGCCGCCCGCTCCGGTTGCGGCGATAGCGCACGCGCGACACCACCTCGGTAGCTGTCGGATGCAGCCGGAACAGCAGCGAAACCTGCTCGACCAAGAACGCCGGCGGCGCATATGCATTCAAATAAATCGTCTCTGCCTGTGTCATCGTTATCCCTTTGTATCCCGCGAGGAGCATTACGACGCATTACTGAGCCGCTGATTAATCAGCCCGTCCGTGCAGGCCGTTGCCATTGGCCATTGTCGCACAGCGCTTTGCCTGAACGGTTAAAGAGTGCCGGAGCGGCAATCGCTACTCAAAAAAAAAAGGGCCCGCAGCTTTCACTGCGAGCCCTTTGTATGTTTGGTTGCGGGGGCCGGATTTGAACCGACGACCTTCGGGTTATGAGACCG